>DMJN01000005.1 GCA_003451715.1 Gammaproteobacteria bacterium
CCGAAGCGATGTTCTTCGTCGATAACCAGTAAGCCAAGATTACTGTAGTCGATATCCGCATGCAGGAGCTTGTGGGTACCGATCAATACATCGGTCTTCCCGTTGACTACATCTAGCAGGCTTTCTTTTTGTTGGCTGGCAGTCTTAAAACGAGAGATCACATCCACCACGATTGGCCAGTTGGCAAACCGATCCTTAAAGCTCTCGAAATGTTGTTGAGCGAGCAGCGTCGTAGGGACCAACATGGCGACTTGCTTATTATTCTGTACAGCGACAAACGCGGCGCGCATCGCAACTTCGGTCTTACCAAAACCCACGTCACCACATACCAGTCGATCCATGGTGCGCTTACTCTGCATATCTTCAATTACGGCTTCGATGGCATTTTCCTGATCGGCAGTTTCTTCGAAAGGAAATGAGGCCGAAAAATTTTCATACTCTTCTGCATCGACGCTGTATTCGTATCCCTTCTTTGCCTGGCGACGGGCATAGATATCCAATAATTCTACAGCGACATCGTGAATCTTTTCAGCCGCCTTGCGCTTGGTCTTCTGCCACTGATCACTACCCAGATGGTGCAGTGGGGCACTATCCTGATCGGCGCCACTGTAACGACTGATGAGATGAAGCGATGCAACCGGTACGTAAAGCTTCGCGTCGTTAGCGTATTCCAGTGTTAAAAATTCCGTAGTCTGGCCATCTGTGGTGATGGTCTGCAGGCCACGGTAGCGACCGACTCCATGATCGATATGCACAACGGCATCATCGGCTCTGAGCTCGGTCAGGTTCTTGATGATCAGATCCGTATTACTTTGAGATTTGCGGCGCCGCCGACGCTGTGCGATGCGATTCCCAAACAGTTGGGCTTCGCTGATGAGAATCAGTTTGTCATCTGCTATCCTCAGACCCTGGTCCAACGATGCAATCGTTATGCAGGGAGATGCCTCACTCTCCAGAAAATCTTCCCAATGGGCTACGGGCTGGGCATCGATACCGATATGTTTCAGCACTTCCAGCAGTGTCTCCCGGCGACCCGCAGTTTCGGCGCAAAATAAAACTCGGCCATGTTGTTGTTCAAGAAATTTCTGAATGGCGCTGAAGGGTTTCTGTAGTCGTGCATTGCTAGCGAGATCGGGCATTGTGGTGCTGCCCAGGCTCATCGCATCGGCATGCTTCCTGATCTCTATCTGCGGATATTTTTTAAACCTGGCTAGAATCTCGTCTATACGCAGGAAGATAGCATCTGGTTCGAGGATGGGTCGAAAGCGGTCTATCTGACGATCCTCATAGCGACTCTTTATATCCTGCCAGAATTTATCGCCGGCTTGTTTCAGATCGTTGTCCCTGAATATCGTTGTAGTGGGTGGAAGAAAATCGAACAGGCAGTCCAGCTTCTCGAAAAACACGGCGAGATAGTACTCCAGCCCGGGAGAGTTAATGCCCTCGCTGACATCCTGATAGAGCGGACATTGGCGCAGGTCGATGTCGAATAGTTCGTGAAACTTGTTGCGGAAAGTCGAGATGCCTGTTTCATCCAGGGGGAATTCCCGTCCAGGCAGCAGACGAATCTCTTCGACTCGTGCGTCAGAGCGCTGCGTTTCAGGATCAAAAATTCGTAGCGTGTCGATTTGGTTATCGAATAAATCGATACGGTAAGGCAGGGGGGAACCCATGGGATAAATATCGATGATCGATCCACGCACGGCAAACTCGCCATGTTCAAAGACAGAATCCACCGACTGGTAGCCAGCCAGTACCAGCTCTCGGCGTATCTGTTCGATATCGAGTTCCTGCCCCACACTCAAGTCCAGACTGTTGGCCGCGATGTATTGCTTTGGGGGTAAGCGATGCATCAGGCTGGTAATGGAGACAACCAGAATGCCCTGCTTGAGTTGGGGTAGGTGGTGCAGCGCGCTGAGTCTTTCGGAGATAATGTCCTGGTGGGGTGAAAAATTGTCGTAGGGAAGCGTTTCCCAATCCGGCAGGTTGAATACCTCCAGTGCCTTATTGCTCGCGAAATAGCGCAATTCACGAATCGACTGCTCAACCGTTTCGTTATCCCGGCATACCAACAGTATGGGGCCAGCAGCTTTTGCCGCCGCATTGCAGATCGCCAGACTCTTGGCGCAGCCCACGGCGTCTTTCCAGTAACAGTTGGCCGAGCTGTCGGTGGGCAATGCAGGGGAGAAGATGTTGGCCATGGGGCAGGATTCACCGTGACAGGCTACTGGTGGGTCACAGCCATTGCCTGGAATAAAAAAGAATCGCGAATTGTATCTCAAAACCGACTTTTCAGCAGTGAATGCTCTGCCGTTGCTCAGTCGTTTATTCAAGCAACCGCTGTGTTGCAAGCACCTAGCTTTCGAAAGATAATACCCGCCTTCTGAAATCCGGCAGTTAGTAAAAGGGGAATTTGTGGACCGTCCAAGCGTAGATGATTACTTCGGTGACTGGAAACAGCGTGAAGCATTAGTGCAGGAAATGATCCCTGTCATCGGCCGTTTATTTAGTCAACGGAATATTGGCATCTTTATCTATGGCAGACCCCTGCATAACAGGTCAGTAACCTTCATCATGAAATCTCACCGCTTCGTCCGGCAGGTCGAGCGTAACGAGATGTCGGAATTCGAAACCCATCCTGTGTTGATGGCCATGGCCAAACTGGATCTGCGGCATGCCCATATAGATTTGGGCAAGCTCACCGTTCGATACATGGAACACCTCGAGACCGAAGGGTCGGCAGCGCAGAGTGTGGATGATTTCGTCAGGCAAGAGCTGGCTTATCTCGATGGAACGAAGCAGAAGCCGATCGAGAAGTCCCAGGATGTTGTGTTGTACGGATTTGGCCGAATCGGTCGATTGATGGCCCGGCTGCTGATCGAGAGAACCAGCACCGGTGAAGTCATGCGGCTGCGTGCCATCGTTGTGAGACCCGGTGGCGAAGGCGATCTCGAGAAGCGCGCCAGCCTGTTTACTGCCGATTCAGTGCACGGTGCCTTCCAAGGCACGCTGCGAGTGGATGAAGAAAACAACTGCCTGATTGCCAATGGCAACGTGCTGCATGTGATCTATGCGAATTCGCCGGAGGAGGTTGACTACACCGCCTATGGAATCGATGACGCGCTGATAATCGACAACACCGGCAAATGGCGTGACGAGGCAGGTCTTGGTTTACACCTTAAAGCCAAGGGCGCTTCGAAGGTCATACTAACGGCGCCGGGCAAGGGTGACCTGAAGAACATCGTCTTCGGCATCAATGACAATGAAATGGGCGCCGATGACAAGATCATCACTGCGGCTTCCTGTACTACTAATGCAATCGCGCCTGTGTTGAAGGTCGTCAATGACCGCTTCGGCATTGAGCACGGCCATATTGAGACAGTGCATGCCTATACCAATGACCAGAACCTGCTCGACAACTACCACAAACGCAGTCGACGTGGGCGTAGCGCGGCGCTGAACATGGTGCTGACCGAGACCGGAGCTGCCAACGCGGTTGTCAAGGTCGTGCCTGAGCTGGCCGGGAAACTAACCGGCAATGCGGTGCGAGTACCCACCCCGAACGTGTCGATGGCAATCATGACACTGACGCTTACAAGTGAGACCAGCAAGGATGAGCTTAACGAGTTTTTACGCGATATCGCACTGCACTCCAAGCTGCAGGATCAGATCAGCTACACCCAATCCCCCGATGCGGTGTCATCGGATTTTGTCGGCACACGAGAAGCGGGCATCGTCGATTCGAATGCCACCATAGTAAACGGCAGACACTGTGCACTCTATCTGTGGTACGACAATGAATTCGGTTACTGCTGTCAGGTTGGCAGAATGGTCTACAAGATGGCTGGAGTGCGCTTTCAGACCTATCCAGTAGACTGGAAATGAATTTTACCCCTCTTATTGATGGCTGGAGTGCGCTTTCAGACCTATCCAGTAGACGAATGACGGCACCGGTCCCGGTGGTTCGATGCAAGGGAGCGCTTTACTGTCTGGACGAAATTCGTAACGAGAAGCTGATTAGCTCATGAACGAGATTCTGCGCCGCCATAGTTTTTCGATAACTTTCCTGCTCGTTCTGATTGGCTTCATTTTCCTGTCCGGCAACGACGATGACGATATTCAGCAGTTATCGGGTTTCACAATGGGAACCAGCTACCAGTTTCAATTGGTAGACATGCCGTCGGACGATACCCCTGAGGAAATTTCAGCTGATGTGAATGAGCTGTTGATGCAACTCGATACCAGTATTTTCTCAACCTTTGTATCGGATTCTGAATTGTCGCGTTTTAACAGGCATTCGGCAAACGTGCCTTTTATCGCCTCTGCATCTCTGATTGAAGTGTTAGAACTGGCACAGGAGATCTCCATACAGACCCGTGGTGCCTTCGATATTACCGTGGGTCCGCTGGTGAACCTGTGGGGTTTTGGTCCGGATATTTGGCCAGTGGATGCAGAGGTGCCGACAGACGCAGCCATCGAGGCAGCCTCGAACAGGGTAGGATTCCGGTACCTGCAGATCGATGCCGCCAGATCACAACTGCTCAAGACTGCCGACATCTCACTCGATCTGAGTGGCATCGCCAAGGGCTATGCTGTCGATCGCATCGCCACGTATTTTGATTCGCTGGGGGTGCAGAATTACTTCCTGGAGATCGGTGGCGAGCTGAAGATCAAAGGTGTCAAGCCGGGCAATGAAAGCTGGGTGCCTGCCATCGAGGCTCCGCTGAATGCGGCACCCCAGGTCTATGAAATCATCTACAGCAGGGGTGAGACTATTGCCGTGGCGGGCTCTGGCGACTACCGCAATTACTTCGAGCAGGATGGCATACGCTATTCACATGAGATCGACCCTCGCACCGGCAGACCGGTTACCCATAACCTGGCGGCAGCCTATGTAATCGATCAGTCCGCAGCGAGAGCCGATGCCCTCGCCACGGCTTATATGATTCTGGGAGTAGAGGAGGCCAGTGAACTTGCCGAGCGCAATCGACAGGCGGCGTACTTCATCTACCGAGACACTAACGCTGAGTTCGGCGATAGCCTCAGCAGTGAATTCAGGAAATACCTTAGCACGGCACCTTAAATGCTTTTGAGCCATTGCAGCTAAACGCCATGAACACCCGGTAGAAGGGGCGCAGTGTCGCTGTGATCTGGACCAGGTGGGTGGGAGCTGCACTCATCTGGGGACCATTCCCTCGAAGGCGCTGAGACATTCCGTGAAGCAGGTCATGGCGTTTAATACCAATCCGATGAAATATTTTCTGACCACCACCTTCAATTATCCCACCATGGCCGAAGCCTATCGCACGGCAGCGCTGGATGGTTTAAACCGGGTTTTCTAAGCCGCCGAAGCAAGATTCCGAGCATGCCATAAACTGATCCGGTGTGCTTGCTGGAATCGGTACTACGCCAACACTATTGAGATAGCTCAAAGCCACGGCACAACGAGGCTTGGCATCGGACAAAACACTTGCTATCGACAGGCTATCCGTGTACATTTTCATCCGCCAAAAATGGCTGATTCGGAGCATAGAAATACGTCGCCAGAGCGTATGGTAAAGGTCCGGATCGAAGCTCGAGATAAAGTGTAAAAACGAACGACTGTACAAAGTAACGAGAGCTGATTTCTTTACCTTGATTGTGGGCAGGTAGACGGAGAGGCGTCGTTACCACAATTCTCGGTACTGCAATAAGCTCTCAGCAATGAGTGGGCGTACCCAATGGGTAGTGACATACAGTCCCTGGCAACTGATGCCTTCTGCCGTGGCAGACACGCAGACTCTGCATGGGGACAAAACTCTCCTGAATTTACGTCGCACCGCCAAGCAGCATTTTCCCCTCTATTTTTTTCGCTATCATTGAAAAGTTTACTCCTGCGCAAGGTGCTGGGTAGTGAATTTCTTTTTAATTGCGAATCGGAATCGTTGGAGTAGGACTTGGAGATATTAAACTTGTTTCAAGGTGGGCTGGGATCTTTCCTTCTTTACGTTGCCTTGGTGTTGGTGGTCATAGTCCTCATGCTGGGCATCAGCTACTTCCTCGGCCAGCGCATCAATCGACAATACAAGCACACGCCTTTCGAATCCGGCGTAATCTCGGTTGGCAGTGCACAATTTCGTATCTCCGTTCGTTTTTACCTCACAGCCATACTCTTCATCATCTTCGATCTGGAAGCGGTATTCCTGTTCGCCTGGGCGGTCGGCGTCAGAGAGGCGGGTTGGCCCGGCTTTATCGAGATCACTATTTTCATCGCTATTCTGGTGGCAGCACTGTTCTACCTGTGGCGTATTGGCGCACTGGATTGGCGTACTGAGAGACAGAAACGTGAGCTCACCCTTCTGAAGGGACCGGGTGGGGTGGTTAATAAGAAGGAATTCAAACTATGAACTGGCAATTGGAGTCCGCTGATGAGGCAATCGTCCCCCAACCGGGAGGAAGCGCCTTCGACGAATTCATTCGCCGCAATGTGGTGATGGCCAAGGTGGAAGACCTGGTGGCCTGGGGGCGTAAGAATTCTATCTGGCCCTTTAACTTTGGGCTTTCCTGCTGTTACGTGGAAATGGCTACGGCATTTACCGCCCGCCATGACCTGGCCCGTTTCGGTGCCGAAGTCATCCGAGCGACGCCACGGCAAGCCGACCTGATCGTCATTGCCGGCACCGTGTTTCGCAAGATGGCACCGGTGGTGCAGTTATTGTATGACCAGTTGTTGGAACCGAAATGGGTGGTCTCCATGGGCTCCTGTGCTAATTCCGGTGGCATGTATGACAGCTACTCTGTGGTGCAGGGCGTGGACAAGTTTTTGCCGGTGGATGTGTACGTTTCCGGTTGTCCGCCACGCCCGGAAGCGCTGCTGCAGGGGCTCGTGCTGTTGCAGGAACAGATCGCACGGGAACGCCGCCCATTGAGCTGGATGATCAATGACCAGGGCATTATCCAGCGCGAGGCCACACCGGTACAGCGTGAGAAGCGCAACCCCGAAAGGATCGCGGCTACTGAGCTGAGATCGCCTGATGATGTTTAGATAAAATATTGTAAAAACAGATAGTTAAATAACTTAATTTAAGTAAAACATAGATGCATAGAAATGCAAGTCGCCGAACAAACCTCAGCTGCGGTGAGTCAAAATCCTGAATTACTAGCTAGCTTACGCCAGCAATTCGGTGATCGTATACTGGCAGAGCAGGCCACCTGTGACGGTATTCCGACGCTCTGGGTAGACCGGCAACACGTCAAAGACTTACTGCATACCCTCAAGCGGGATACCAAGCCGGTGTTTGAGATGTTATTTGACATCACTGCCATCGATGAACGCCTGCGTGTCCATCGTGAGGGTCAGCCTGCCAGCGAATTTACCGTGGTCTACCACCTCATGTCCTTCTCTGGAAACTGTGACTTTCGGATCAAGGTTCCCCTCATGGATAGCGATCTGAACACGCCCAGCGTTATCGATCTATGGCCCTGTGCTAACTGGTACGAGCGGGAAACCTGGGACATGTTCGGCATTAACTTCGAGGGCCATCCTAACCTGTGTCGAATACTGCTGCCGCCGACATGGAAGGGTCACCCGCTGAGAAAAGAACACCCGGCCCGCGCCACGGAGATGGAACCCTTCTCCATGGATGACGAGCAGACCCAAATCGAGCAGGAAGGGCTCAAATTCAAGCCGGAAGAGTGGGATATGGAGCGCAAGTCCGACACCTCGGAATTCATGTTCCTCAATCTCGGTCCGAACCACCCCAGTGTACACGGTGCGTTTCGTATCGCCCTGCAACTGGACGGTGAAGTCGTGGTGGATGCCGTGCCTGACATCGGTTATCACCACCGCGGTGCCGAGAAAATGGGGGAGCGGCAGACCTGGCACAGCTTTATTCCCTACACCGACCGCATCGACTACCTCGGCGGCGTAATGAACAACCTGCCCTATGTCATGGCCGTGGAGAAGATGGCGGGCATTACTGTGCCACCTCGGGCACAAACCATTCGGGTCATGCTGGCGGAATTGTTTCGTCTCTGCAGTCACCTGCTATTTTATGGAACCTTCGCCCAGGATGTGGGTCAGGGCTCCCCGATCTTCTACATGTTTGTAGAGCGGGAGCGCATCTTTAATATCATTGAGTCCATCTGTGGTGCCCGTATGCACCCCGGCTGGTTCCGCATCGGTGGCGTTGCCCAGGATCTTCCCAATGGCTGGGATAAGCTCATAAAGGAGCTGTTGGATTTCATGCCGCCACGCATCGATGAGTACGATTCCATGGTGCTGAACAACGGCATTCTGAAGCGGCGTACTCAGGGTATCGGTGTCTATACCACCGAAGATGCCTTCGATTGGGGTATTACCGGTGCCGGACTTCGTGCTGCCGGGATGGAGTGGGACTTCCGCAAGCAACGACCTTACAGTGGCTATGAGAATTTTGATTTCGATATTCCGGTGGCGGTGAACGGCGATTGCTATGATCGCTGCGCCATCCGCGTGGAAGAAATGCGCCAGAGCCTGCGCATCATCAAACAGTGCGTGGACAACATGCCGGGTGGCGATTACAAGGCTGACCATCCGCTGACCACGCCGCCACGAAAAGAGAATACCCTGCAAGACATCGAGACATTGATAAATCATTTCTTGAGCATTAGCTGGGGCCCGGTGATCCCGCCGAATGAGGTAACCGAGGCGATAGAGGGCACCAAGGGTGTTAACAGTTATTATCTGGTGAGTGACGGCAGTACAACTTCCTACCGAACACGGATTCGTACTCCTACTTTTGCAGGTCTGCAGCAGATTCCGGCACTCAGTAAGGGCTTTATGGTGGCGGACCTGATCGCCATCGTAGCTGCCATCGACTTTGTGATGGCGGATGTAGATCGATGAGTAATGAAGACAATATGAATTCAGATGTCATAGCCAGCAGTGAAACGCGCGCGCGTAAATTAAGCGCCGAAGAGATTGCTGAGATAGAGCATGAGATGACGCTCTATCCCGACAAGCAGGCGGTGGGACTGGAAGCGTTGAAGATTGTGCAGAAACACCAGGGCTGGGTTTCTGATGAGAGTCTGTTAGCCATCGCCCGGTATCTGGATCTTCCGGTTGCCAACCTGGAAGGCGTGGCGACCTTTTTCAACCTGATCTACCGGCAGCCCGTAGGCAAGAACGTGATGTTGTTATGCGACAGCGTGAGCTGCTGGATCATGGGTTGTGAGGGGATCAAGGAGGATATCAAGAACAAGCTGGCTATCGATTATGGTCAGACTACTGAGGACGGTGAGTTCACACTGATTCCGGTACCCTGCCTTGGTGATTGCGACCGGGCACCGGTAATGATGGTTGGCGAGGAGCTGCATCGCAACCTGACGCCGGAGAAAATAGACGAGATTGTTCAAGAGACAAGAGACAAGAAACTTGCAAGAGACAAGAAACAAGAGACAAGAGACAAGTAGCGATTCGGATGACGCACGGAAATTATTGTGGTTAGTAAGCCTTTAACGAAGAATATTGATATGACGCGCGGTCCGAAGCAGCTTGCGGCCTTCGAAGCGGCGGATGGCTATCAGTCTGTGAAGGCTATTGCCAAGGGGTTGAGTCCTGCTGATGTGCTGCAGCTTGTTAAGGATAGTGGTCTTTTAGGGCGTGGTGGTGCTGGTTTCCCTACCGGTTTGAAGTGGAGTTTTGTACCCCAGGGTGAGAATTCGCCCGCTCAGAAATACTTCGTTGCGAATGCCGATGAGATGGAGCCGGGCACGTTCAAGGATCGTCTGCTGATGGAGGGAGACCCCCACCTGTTGGTCGAAGGCATGATTATCGGCAGTTATGCCATCCAGGCGAGTAAGGCGTACATCTTTTTGCGGGGCGAATACACGGTGTCGGAGCGGGCGCTGAAGAAGGCCATTAGTGAGGCTTACAGCAAGGGTTACCTTGGCAAGAACATACTTGGCAGCGGTTTTGATCTGGATATAATCTTGCACACCAGTGCCGGCCGCTATATCTGCGGTGAAGAAACGGCCTTATTGAATGCCCTGGAAGGCAAGCGCGCAAATCCCAGGGCCAAGCCGCCCTTTCCGCAAGTGAGTGGCTTGTGGGGCAAGCCAAC
>DMJN01000245.1 GCA_003451715.1 Gammaproteobacteria bacterium
CTATTCTATGGCGGGAGTCCTGGGTGGCTGGCGCCGATTGGAAGCGCTGGGGCAATCTGGGCAGCAGTAACAAAAGGGGCACTCATAACTTATGAGTGCCCCCATTTCTTTCGCTAGTCGTTGATCTTCGCACCCGTTAGCCGCGCGATAGCAGAGAGCGTGGTCTGCGCCGCATTCAATCCGAGCCGAAAATCTTCATCATCAAACGTCGTCCACACATCCAGCGGTGTGTGCCAGGTGGGATTCCAGCCGGCACCGGTGTGAGCGCCCCGTTCATTTTCACGCATGCTGATTGACGGCACTTCATTCATGAAGGGGGTGGAGTCGGTGTTGGTCATGTGGGGGCCGACGGTGGCTGGATAGTCGGTGTTATAGTCATCGGCGGCAGCCTTGAAGACAAAGGCCAGCTTCATGGATTCCTCGGCCAGTTCGGAATTCGATTGAAATTCGATGTTCACATCCGCTTCCGGCCGCTGGTCCATGCTCACCGTACCATCTGCCCTTGGCGCGCCATGATCCCACAGCATCATGTCGTGCTGGATCATGCCCAACCAGCGTGGTTCGGGATACTGGCCTGAGCCGGGGGGATTCTCCATACCCTGCAGTTCCTTGCGCTGCTCAACATAGGCACCCGAGCCATTCAGCCCGGTCTCTTCGTTATTCCACAGGGCGAAACGGATAGATACTTCCGTTTCCACATCCGGTCCATTGAAGATACGCGCCAGTTCCATCACCAGCGCCGTACCGGAACCGTCGTCGTTGACTGCCTCGTTAACACCGTGCCCATCCATATGGGCACCGATGATATACATCTCATTGGGTCGTGAAGTGCCAACTTTGGTGCAATACACTTCCGAGCGTGGACCATTGACCGGTTCCTCCCGGTTCAGCTCGCGGATGCGCGCATCCGGCTGGGCATTCAGATCACGGTTCACGCCGGTTGATGCCCGGTAACCATAAATCGAGGAACCACCGGGGCCACTGCCATTGCGCCCGACCTCACCACCGGTAGGCGTGGTCAGGTCAGGTGTCTCCGTGGAACGCGGGCGGCGTTGACGGGGTGGCCGCGGTTCAGGATCGAATACATATTCAATGCGCTCGGTAGAACAGCCGGCTAATTCCAGCTGCTCTTCGATCCAGTCCACCGCGCGCCGGTTGCGTGTGGTGCCCTGGCGGCGATCGCCAAACTGGGCGAGCCCGCGGATGGTGTTCTTGTAAACGTCCAGCTCCAGCCGGCTCACCAGCTCGCGAATTGGATCGTCATCGTCCTGGCCATGCGAGACTGAAGCGGCGCCAAGTGCTGCGAGCGCAATCAAACCCAATCCGGGGGTGTGAAATCTGCTGTTCATGAGGGTTCCTGCTGAATTTCAGGGTGTTTCCGGAGCATAAGCAAGCTTGGCCTTTGAGTCCAGTTGATGAATAATCGAGTACCGTAGTTTCATAGCTGTGAATTTCCGGCTTCAGGATATAAGAATAAGATGAATTGGGAAGCAATCGGTGCCATTGGCGAGTTGCTTAGTGCGTTCGCCGTGTTAATCACTCTACTTTTTTTGGCTGTTCAGGTCAGGCACAGTAATCACACCATGGCTGAATCCAATCGGCTGGAGCGGGTTGCTGTAATCGATCGCCATGCAGATTCCGTCAGTCGTTGGCGAGGGCTCCTGATGGAAAATCCTGATCTGGCGCAGCTCTGGATGAAGGCCCGCGAAGACAAAGAGTTGGATGATAGTGAGAAATTTCTCCTCGACAATATATTTATAGATTTCAACAACATACAACGATCCAATTTTGTCAGAGCCAATGCGGTCGGTGAGCAGGATTTAGGCAAACAAGCAGTAAGAAGTGTACTTGTTGAGCTTGTACAGTCGGAAACACTAATGAATATGTGGGAGGTTATGCGCCCCTGGAATGAACTGGGATCACCAGAATTTGTCGCCCAGGTACAGCATGGCCTGAGTGATTCGGAAAAATCGATGTTGGAACGCTTCGGGTCTGGTTCGATGCTCGAACAGTACGCACGATCAAGGACTTAAGGTATGGATAAAAGACGATTCCTGAAGCGTGCAGCAATTGCTGGTGCAGCTTATGCACTTCCGTTGACAATTTCCCGTGGCCTATTCGCCGCCGACATGCCGGCGAACCTGGTGGATTTCACAGCCAGCGATCTTTCAACTGCGATACGGGACAAACACGCGAGTTGCGTCGAAGTCATGCAGGCTTACCTGCAGCACATTCATACCTACAATCCGGCCTACAACGCCATCATCAGCATGGTGGATGAAGATGAACTCATCCACCAGGCTGGGGAAGCTGACTAGGCATTGGCCCGTGGCGACTACCGTGGCTGGATGCACGGCATGCCCCACGCGGTGAAAGACTTGCTCCCCGTGGCGGGGCTGCGTTACACCGATGGCTCGCCCATGTACGCTGACCGTATAGCGGAGAATGACGACCCTCTGGTGGCACGTATACGTGGCGAAGGCGCGATCTTTATCGGCAAGACTAATACGCCGGAGTTTGGACTTGGTTCTCAGTCTTACAATCCAGTATTCGGCGCCACCGGCAGCGCCTGGAATCCGCAACTCACCTCCGGCGGCAGCAGCGGCGGAGCCGCCAGCGGGCTTGGAACCCATATGCTACCGGTAGCCGACGGCAGTGACATGATGGGCTCCCTGCGTAATCCAGGGGCCTTCAACAATGTCATTGGCTTCCGGCCCAGTGTTAGTGTGATGAGCAATAACCCCACTGGTCCCCGAGCCTTATCTACTAACGGACCCATGGGTCGCAATACGGCGGACACGATTCGATTGTTACAGACGATTGCGGTGCAGCCCGTTGCATCCGACTACAGTCCAATGAGTCTCACAAACGTCAAGCTGGGTTGGATGGGCAATCTCGATGGCTACCTGGCCATGGAACCGGGCGTCCTCGAGCTGTGCGAGTCGAGCCTGGCAGCAGTATCCAGTGGCGGTGCGAACATCGAAGAGACTCAGCCGAATTTTACACTGTCAGACCTGTGGTTCTGCTGGACCACTCTCAGACATTCCGGCAGGGCCAGCATGAAATCATTCTATGACAACCCGGAGACACGTTCACAACTGAAGCCAGAAGTGGTCTGGGAAATCGAGCAATCCCAGATTCTTACTGACTCCGATCGTTCCAACGCAAACTTGATTCGAGCCAACTGGTACAGTGAGCTAGAAAGAATGTTCTCACAATATGATTTCCTGGTACTGCCTACAGCACAGGTTTTCCCCTATCCGAAGACCACCAGCTGGCCACGTGAGATTAACGGTCGTTCTATGGATACCTATCATCGCTGGATGGAAGTTGTAATCCTCGGCAGTCTCGGGGGCCTTCCGGTAATCAATGTGCCTGTCGGTTTCGATGCGCAGGGTCGTCCCATGGGCATGCAGATCATGGGTGCCTATGGAGACGACAAGAAGGTACTGGAATTTGCCCTTGCCTATGAACAGATCACCGATCATCTGCAGCAACGGCCACAACTGGTTGCAGCAGCGTGATGTAAACAAGGTCAACTACCGAAGGAGTGGTCCATGACCCGAGCCGCGCAATGCTACTGTGGCCAGTTACTGCTGAGCTGTGGGGATGATCCCTATCCGTATTAGCCTGTCATTGTCAAATGGAGAACGACTCATGAAGCACACCACATTAGCACTCTGTAGTCTGGTGGCAACAAACTGTGTTGCCAAGGAAGTGAATCTCGATCAACTGCAACTACCCACCGGCTTTTCCATCTCTGTTTATGCCGAAGTCGAAAACCCGAGACAGATGGCGCTAGGTGCTGGAAATACGGTTTTCGTCGGCAGCCTGCGAGGGCGAGTCTACGCCGTGCTTGACGACAATGACGATGGTGCGGCTGATGCAGTGACTACTGTTGCCGAAGGATTGAACACGCCCAATGGAGTGGCCTATCACGAAGGCGATTTATATATCGGTGAGATCAATCGGATCAGTAAAATCCCAGGCATAGACTCAAAGCTTTCTGGCGTACAGCGGCCCCAAACCATAAACGACGAGCTGCCGAACCGAAGGCACCATGGATTCAAATTCCTCTAGGTAGGGCCGGACAACAAATTGTATTTGCCAGTAGGAGCACCCTGTAATGTTTGTGAAGAAGAAGAGATTTTCGGCACCTTGCTCAATATGAATCTGGATGGTAGCGAACTTCAGATAATTGCCGAAGGCATTCGCAACACGGTGGGTTTCGACTGGCATCCTCAGTCTGGTGAACTGTGGTTCAGCGATAACGGCCGAGACATGCTGGGAGACGACGTCCCGGCCTGCGAGATCAACCGCATTACCGCTGTCGGCCAGCACTTTGGTTTCCCTTATATTCATCAGGGCGATCTGCCCGATCCCAATTTCGGCCGTGGTCGGAATCCTGCCGATTTCACGCCGCCCGTGCTGAAACTGGGTGCCCACGTGGCGCCACTAGGCATAGCGTTTTACCGGGGAGAGTTGTTTTCCCCTGCCTATGGCAATACGCTGTTCTGGGCAGAACACGGTTCCTGGAATCGCAGCCGGAAGTCGGGCTACCGGGTGATGATGGGACGAATCAGTGGGGATAATGCCAGCATTGTCGAAAACGCGCCGTTTGTGGAAGGCTGGTTACAAGGCCAGCGTAACTGGGGCCGACCGGTGGATGTGCTGAACATGCCTGACGGTTCGGTACTGATTTCCGATGACATGGCCAATGTTATCTATCGTGTGACCTACGATGGCTGAGTGCGTGGCTGACGATGAGTTGATCAGCGCAGCGAAAGCCCTGATAGCCGACCACGAAAGGCAGACCGGAGAAGGTGATCTGAACAGTATCGTTGCAAACTTCGCCCGGGATATTGTCATGTTGGCAGCCGATGCGCCACTGGTTGTCGGGATGGATGCCTTCAGGGAGTTTTACGCTGGCTTATTGCGGTCCGGTAAATTGATTTTCACCCATGACTATACCGGTGCCGAAGTAATGGGTGATTCGGTGGTGCTATATGGCGTGGCACGTGGCACTATCGAGCCGGTATCAGGTGACGTTGAATCCTTTGCAAATAATTTCATCATCACCGTTAAGCAGACACGCAATGGACCGAAAATATGGCGTGCGGCTTCCGCCGCAGCAGGCGATTAGGGCCTCCACCAGGAGAACATTGAAATAAACTGGGATGCAATACCCATAGGGATGATCTTTATAGCAATAAGAGGAACGCTCCTTTGAAAACAAGTAAATTCAATTCTTCAGAAATAGAGTTCTGGAAAACACGGTGTTGCCTGGGGATAGAAAATGAGCATCCCTAACTAGAGGAGACTCACTCCGCTGTGTTTGATTCCTCTGTCCCCGTGCCCACCTGGTTGTTTATTCTATTGCTGCTTGCGGCCGGCTATGCTGTGGTAATGAGCGTGCTGTTTCCCAGCGTTCGCTGGTACCTGCGGCGCAGACTCAATAAGGCAGTGGACAAGCTTAATGCCAGCCTGCAGATCAAGGTTCGACCGCTACAACGCACCAAGCGGCAAGTGCTGATAGATCAGCTCATGTTTGACCAGGAAGTCATTGCCCTGATCGAAGAGCTTTCCTTGCAGGAAAGTATTCCGCGCGACGTATTACAGCAACGAGTAAAGACTTACGCGCGGGAAATTGTTCCCGCCTTCAATGCCTACGTGTATTTTCGGGTTGCTTACTGGCTGGCCAAGAAAGCAGCACGCTTCATCTACCGGGTGAGGGTGGCCGCTGCCGACGGAGGTCAATTACAGAGCGTCGACCCGGAAGCTACCGTTGTGTTTGTCATGAACCATCGCAGTAATATGGATTATGT
>DMJN01000278.1 GCA_003451715.1 Gammaproteobacteria bacterium
GCCGTGCTGATTCCGGAGGGCGAAAGGCGCCAGGTAGCACTGGCACGCTACGGTGTGGGCAAATCCTGGGAGATCTTCCCCGAAGGCACCGGCATGCGGGTTCCAAACGATGGTAGGATCGCCTGGAATCTGCACTATTTCCCGGTCGGTACCGAGAAACCGGGCGATGTAGTGGAAGTTGGCTTGTGGTTCTATCCCGAGGGTCAACAACCCGAGTTGGAAACCCGCGGTGAGACCATGTTTCGCGTCGACGGGCTCAAGGGCATGGCACGTGGCCAGGACATAGTCATCCCTCCCCACGGCTACCAGGTTCTGCAGGGTACACACCGCCTCGAGTCACCTGCGGTCATTCACAGCTTCCGTCCACACCTGCATATGCGTGGCAAGCTCATGGCCATGGAAGCCATCTATCCCGACGGCACCAAAGAGGTACTCAGCCAGGCGAACAATTACAATCATAACTGGCAGATCGCCTACATCTTCGAGGACGATGTGAAACCCATCCTGCCCACCGGCACAATCCTGCAGTTCACATCTGTTTTTGACAACACGACAAACAACCCCATCAATCCGGACCCGGAACAGTGGGTGGTGTTTGGCAGACGTGGCGTCGATGAGATGAGCCATGCCTGGATAGGAATCACCTATATTAACGAAGAGCAATATGCACAGGCCATCGCTCAACGGCGTGCTGAGCAAGAAACGCTACGGCTGAACTAAGCAGCAGGAGCGAATTAAGCGGCGCGACTAACAAAGGAACTACCAAGTCTATGTGCTCTCGACTGCTATTGCTGGTGAGCCTGCTTGCCTCATCGATTGCCACCGGTCAGCAATTGCAGCAGGCCAACTATTCGTCTGCTCAATCCGATGCCGGCTCTGTGCTCTATCAACAAAACTGTGCGACCTGTCACCTGGCTGATTTGCAGGGTGCTTTTGAAGCGCCGGCTTTGAATGATGCTAATTTCCAGAACAACTGGACCAATCGCAACACTGCGGAGCTGATTGACCTGCTGCAGCGTACCATGCCTCCTCAGGCTCCGGGCTCCTTGAGTGAATCCGATTATGTGCAACTCGTGGCTTTTCTGCTCAATGCCAACGAGATCCCTCCCAGTAGTAATCCACTGACAGTCGATAACCCGGCAGTCGTGTTTCTTGGCGATCAGAACAACCTGCAACAGCAGCCCCAACGCACGCCGCTGCCAGGCATTGCAGGCACTATTCCTACACCCGGCACGCGTAATTCAATTCCTGAGATAGCCACCATCTATCAGAGCGATCGCGCCATTACACGCTCCTTCCAGCCGGTGCCGGGATTCCAGAATGTTTCTACCGAGAATCTTCGTAATCCGGATGCGGCCGACTGGACTTACTGGAGAAGAACTCCACAAAGCCAGGGATTCAGCCCACTCGATCAAATAGACAGAGCCAACGTAGACAGGCTGAGCCTGGCCTGGGTCTGGGGCATGGAATCTGGCCGAAGCCAACCCGCCCCATTGGTTCGTAACGGCATCATCTTTATTCCCAATTTCGGCAACGTCGTGCAAGCCTTAAATGGGAGAGATGGCACCTTGCTGTGGGAATATCGACGGCAGTTTCCCGAGGGAGGTCGTAGCGGTGGCCCGCTGCGTACACTGGCCATGTGGGAGGACATGATTTACGTGGCCACGACTGATGCTCACCTGGTGGCACTGGATGCCCGCACGGGAGCAGTGCGCTGGGATGTGGAAATAGCCGATGAAACGCAGGGCTACTCGAATACCAGCGGACCGATCGTGGCCGATGGCAAGGTGATAAATGGTATCACCGGTTGCACGCGCTTCTTCGAGGCGAGTTGTTTTATTACCGGGCATGACGCGCGCACCGGCGAGGAATTGTGGCGCACCTACACCATCGCCCAGCCCGGTGAAACTGGCGACGAGACCTGGGGTGGCTTGCCGGTGGAGTATCGCGGTGGTGGCGATGTGTGGATTACCGGCAGCTGGGATCCACAACTGGAACTGGTTTTTTTCGGTGTGGCGCAGGCTAAACCCTGGATGGCTGCCAGTCGTGGACTGACTACGGAAGATGAAACCCTCTACACCAATTCTACGCTGGCTATCGATCCGGAAGACGGTCGTATCGCCTGGTATCGACAGCACGTGCCGGGTGAGTCCCTGGACATGGACGAAGCCTTCGAGCAGGTATTGGTGGATCTGTTCGGCGAGCAACTTCTGTTAACCATCGGCAAGAGCGGTATACTCTGGAAGCTGGATCGTCGTAGCGGGGAGTTTCAGGGACTTAAACAGACTGTATTCCAGAATATATTCTCAGAGCTCAACCTGGAGACCGGGCAGCTTAGATATCGGGAGGATATTCGTAATATGCAGATCGGAGAATGGTTGTCGGTCTGCCCTTCTACCGCCGGTGGTCACAACTGGCAATCCACCAGCTATCACCCGCCAACACGGCAGCTGGTAATACCGCTGAGCCAATCCTGTATGGAAATGTCACCGCGAGAAGTGAATTTTGAAGTCGGTTCAGGCGGCACCCAGGCAGACAGGGTGTGGATGGAAATGCCCGGCACCGATGGCCAATTCGGTAAGCTTGCTGCCTATGATGTGGAATCCATGGACGAAACCTGGAGTGTGCAACAGCGAGCGCCATTCCTGACCGCCGCATTATCCACCGCAGGCGGCCTGTTGTTTATCGGTGATTACAATCGCTATGTGCATGCCTACGACGTCGATACGGGCGAAGAGCTCTGGAATACCCGCCTGGCAACTTCAGTGCAGGGTTTTCCGGTCAGCTTTGCAATAGACGGCGAACAATACATAGCCATAGCAACTGGTCGCGAGGGTGGCAGCCCCTGGCGTATTGGCAATTTTCTGGCCCCGGAACTGGTCAGTCCCGATGGTCATAATGCCCTGTATGTCTTCAAGCTAAGAGCCCGCTGAACAAGTCTTAGACTTAGAAGCGACTTTTAACATTGAAGGAAACCTGCAAGTCTCGAACATCCCTGTCGCTCCGATTAGTCAACGGAAACGAAAAATCGATATGTGCGATACGACCAGAGCCCGCCTTGCTCGACGCCAGGCGTAATCCGACGCCGATGTTTGCCAACAGATCATCTTCCACACCATTATCAAATCCCGGTTCCCAGGCGCGACCCACATCGATGAACAGGGCTCCCCCGACTCGGACCAGGTTCCAGAGATGGATGTCTGTGTACAGGCGTTCCTCGAGGGTGAGTAACAGGCTGCGATCGCCTACCTGAAAACGGTTATCGAAGGCACGAGCTCCGCTGAGCCCGCCCAATAGTATCTGGCGATGACCGTTCAGATGCTTCGAATACACGGCCTCCAGGCTGGCGAAGAAAGAACGATTGTCAGTCTGGCGCCTGTAATAGCGAGTCTCATAACTGATCTCTACATCTTCCGCGACATCCTCATCCAGATTCCACAACCCCTCCCACTCCAATAAGTGCTGCCAGAGAACATCATCATTAAAGAACAGGGTGTCGCTGAAGAATCCTTCCAACACCAGTCGATCCTGATCCGACCCGAAGGCATCTGCCGCCACACCGAAACGATTAGACAAGTGATAACCTAGATGTATATCTTCGGTTCTATAAATCTGATCCAGGTTAAATGCGGTATCAAAGTAGTCCTGCACTGCTTCGTATTCGAAATAGACGGTGGACAGTTCCTTGTCGTCGGGAAATTGCACCGGCGGTGGTAATTCATCTCCGATCCCGAATTCATCATTTCGATACCGATAACCAATACTCCAACGTTTTACAGTGCCGTTGACGAGTCCCTGTGAGAATCCGTACTCTAATTCGAAATCCTCGATATTATGTTCCACCTCGCTAACATCATCACCACGAAAATACTGCTCATCCTGGCGCTCTATATCTTCAATCCGAACGGACCAGCTCTGGCGTGAGTCGAGGGAGAAGAATGGCAGTGCCAACTCGAAGGAGCGCGTGAACCCATCATCACTATCGATCAGAGTAGTTACATTTGTTACCCGGGAGCCGAGTACGTTATTGTCTTCATATGTCAATTCACTGGAACGCCGGTCAATGTCGCTGCTGCTGCCCACGGAAAGTAGCTTACCCAGCCCGAGCAAATTGGAGTCTCGTAACCCAAAGCTATAGGCGTTTTCACCACCGGAACGATCGAATGAAAAATTCGGGCTTAAGGTCCAGTTGTCCTTGGTAATCACCTCAACGTCAATCCGTTCGTTGCAGTGCCTGATGGGACGAATATCCGCGTCGTAAAGATAACGCTGCTCCCTTAAGAGGCGTGATGATTCTTCGAGTATGCTTGAGGAATATGCCTGGCCGGAATCGAATAGCAATTGTTGTGAGACTGTCGGTCCTTTCGTCATGATATGGATGCGATTGGCTAGACGAAACAGCAGATTGTTTTCAGCGGGATTTGTTTCATCGAAAATTGGCAACCGCGTAAAGTGAATTTCACCTACAGACGCA
The DNA here is from genome assembly GCA_003451715.1 of Gammaproteobacteria bacterium. Taxonomy (GTDB): domain Bacteria; phylum Pseudomonadota; class Gammaproteobacteria; order Pseudomonadales; family Pseudohongiellaceae; genus UBA9145. The sequence goes on from DMJN01000278.1 coordinate 4,475, forward strand.
TCTGCGGGATAGGTTTGTTGAGGCATCTGTTCCTGTAGAAATCCATAACTTCCGGTAGCAGGTTCAAAAACAAGCTCACAGTCTTCTGCAGCAGCTGCAATGGAGGCAATTATCCAGTTAAGCAGTAGCATCAGTGTGGAAACAGTTTTAAGTGTTGTGATTTTCATTGAATTCGCTAAATGAATTGTGTGAAGCTAGATTCGCTCATAGCTTGGGCTGAACGTAAAACTGCAATGCCGACTCAGTCAGAAGGATAGCAAGTTAGACCCGACAGTGAAAATCAGTCATGGTAAAACCGCAAATAGTTCGTAGAGATATTGCATGGGTGGCTTTGGCGCTGGCGATATTGCCAACCGCGGCAATCAACATCAATTACTTGATAGCTGCCTCAGAAGGCTATGTGCCCTGGTGTGTGCCGTATTGGGATAGCTGCACCTCGATCAGTGCCACGGGAAGGGAGGGTACCGCGTTCTTCTTTTTTAAGAGCACCATGATCCCAATCGCTTTTGTCTATCTATGGTACTGGAAGCTTGCAGATCGGGCGCTGGCGGTAACGGACCACTCACCAAGAATCATTACCAACCTGGGGATCATAGCCTGCGTTGCGCTGATCTGTTATACCCTGGCGCTAGGAGCTGTCGGTGACAATTTTCGAACGACTCGCAGGATCGGTGTTATCCTGTACTTTACTTTTACCTATCTAAACCAGCTGTTAGTGCTCTATCAAATCTATAAACGTGAACTGGCGGATCCAAGCCGCCAGCTGCAATTGGCACTTTGTTTATTGATACTCGCCATTGGAGTGCTGACACTCCTGCTGGATGTCTTACTGGATAACTACGATGACTACGACGATGCCTTCGAGTGGACACTGGCGTTGTTGATACATATGAATTTTCTATTGGCATGGTGGGGTTGGCGCGCTACTGCGCACTCTAGCCCGCTGCTGCGATAATCTATCGCTATGAAGCTGTCAACGAAGATACTGCTTGGTCTGGCACTGGGACTGGTCAGTGGAATCACTTACTCACTCATAGACCAGAATACTCTAGGTTTTGTCCCCGGTCTTATCGAACCGGTGGGCAGCCTGTGGGTGAATGCGATTCGAATGACGGTGATACCGCTACTCATGGCTTTGCTCGTGACTGCTATCGCCGGCCAGCATACCAGCAGTAGGGTTGCCACGCTGGGAGGCAAGACGATAGCTCTTTTCGTGATCATGATCCTGGCTTCAGCACTGCTGGCTCTGCTCGTCGCACCGCCGCTTATTGCCCTGCTGGACATCGACCCGGCTGCCAGCCAGGCCCTCCTGCAAAGTACCGGTACCAGTGTTACGGTCGTATCAGAACTGCCACCGTTTCGAGACTGGCTGGTTGGGTTGATTCCGGCCTATCCATTCGCTGCCGCGGTGGATGACGCAATCCTGCCACTATTGATATTCACCGGCCTGTTCTCAGTCGCACTACTACAAGTCAGCGAACAACATCGGCAGATCGTAGTCAATTTCTTCGCCGCCATTAAAGATGCCATGTTTGTGTTGATCGCCTGGATCATGGCGGTAGCCCCTATCGGTATCTTTGCCCTGGTGTTTCCACTCGCTGCCACTCTGGGTCTGTCTGCCATCACCGTGCTGGGCTCTTTCATCTTTATCGTATGCAGCCTGATCGTTGCACTGATACTGATACTGTACCCGCTTGCCCGGTTCGGGGCAGGGATTCCACTGCGTAAATTCGCACGCACTGTAGCGCCGGCACAGGCAATTGGATTCAGCACCCGCTCTTCTCTGGCATCCTTGCCGGCTACCTATGCAGCTACAGAGTTGCTGGGTATTCCTGAAAAAGTGTCGGGTCTCGTACTGCCGGTTGCAGTTACCTTGTTCAAGTATGCTTCACCGCTTGCACGCACCACCGGTACTTACTTCATCGCCAGTCTCTATGGCATCGATTTGAATTTTGGGGAATTAGGCATCATTGCTCTCGCCATAGGTCTGCTGAGTTTTTACTCTCCCGGCATACCCAGCGGTGGCCTGCTGATCATGGCTCCGGTCTATTTGTCCTTGGGTTTGCCGGTAGAGGGCATAGGAATTCTTATCGCCATCGATCTCATAGTGGACATGTTTCTCACTGCGGCCAATGTTACTGCCAACGTAACCGCCACTGCCCTGCTTGCCGGGCTGCATACGCTGAACCACTAGCCCAGCCAGGCCCGGCAGCGTCTTTGTTAAGTGCCCTGCGATTGATATAGGTCAAACTGTTTGACCCTGTCGCTCCTATGATTGCTAGTGGGGTCTTGTATACGGGAATCCTGAATATTCAATTTATGTACAAACGCACGCAAGTGCTGCATAAGCGGATACGGAGTATCCGGTTATCCACTTTTTAGGATTATGAGATAGGTACTTTATGACTAAAACTAAATTATTTCTAGGGGTAGTTGCCTCAATATCATTGCTCTATACCCCACTCAGCCTGGCCCAGTCTCTGGTTGACGGTGTATACGGGTCTGACGGTTACACGTCTGACGGTGATGCCCGGGGCACCGGCAAATGTACTCTGACGATCAAAAAACTTGATGAGTCACACAAGTACGGTGACGAGGCCTTCGAACTGGAATCTTCCGGTACGGGCTCCTGTGAGTGGACCGCCATCGGCATATCGAAAAATTATGCGATAAACGCTGGCATGGTTACCGGCGGTGGCGCCACAGCTTTCGTTACGCTGAAGTTCCCCTTCGGCCCTGCCGGAAAGCGCATTGAGCTCACCTCTATGGACAGCGATGGGACTGTGCGAAGCCGCGAGGTGTTCAACAAACTGGATGACCAGCTGCTCACCGCGGAATAGTAGACACTATTCAGCAGGTCGACTCTTGATTCTACGCTAAGCGCAGAGTCACTATAGTTCAGCCAGCAATTCGAAACGAAGTGCTGTGGCGGGTTTGTTTTCATTTTTCTCAGGATCGAGAACACCGTACATTGCCTGCACCATGGGAATATTGACCTGTGTATTAACCAGGCGCGTGTGGACAATATTCGGCCGATCATTTATCTCTACCAGTACCGATGACTGATCCTTCCTGACCAATACATCCAAACCGAACAGACAGTAGCTTTGGGGGGGGTTCGTATTTTAGAAAAGCTCGAAAGCCGTTAAAGACCTCGACAAGATGAGCCTGTAGCTTTTCACAGTATAGGGAATTTGATGCCAGTACATCGAAAGGCAGCATCTTGATGGGGCTTTCCCGATCCATATAACCCACGTGATTAAACTGGACCTGAGGATCAATGCTCTGCGGATCGTAGCAGGCTCCATGTACGACGATAATTCCGCCCTAGAATAAATAAATCTTACCCTGGTAAACCAGTAAATAAATTCGCTGTGTAAACTTCTTAGCTTCTATCAGAACAAGATCCTGCACAGCCTCCTGAATGATGGCGCCAAAATAGAAATGGTCGGCGATTTGTTCCCGGGTAACCACACGTATTCTCTTGCCGCCGGTTGCCAGTGGATCCTTTATAAACCAGAGTGAACCCGGCTCGTCCGGAACGTCTTCTTCAGTGAAATACACGCGTGGATAGCTGATCCCACTATCTATCAGGACGTTGGCCATGTTGGATTTGTTATCCAACTGCATGGTACGTTGCCTATCGATCAGGTGAAACCCGATGCTTGGTCCCTGCGGCGGAATCTTGCCGCCAACCTGGTCGAAATACAGTAGATCGATACGGGCATCACCCGGGCGATATTCTCTACCACCAAGCGGTTGCAGGGCTCGCTTGAAGATTTGCGATCCCCGATTGCTGAAATAGACAAAGTCTGATCCGTCCGCTGAAGATACGTCAGACATCTGGATGGGCCGTTTGCTTTAAAGGCATGATCAGGCTGGCACTACGCGTCCTGGTAATACCAGCCTGCAGTTCAACGTTTCTTAATGATTCTCAACACGAATCGATCCGTAGCTCCGCGCATACCTTCTGCGAATATACTACCGCTGCGATTGTCTTCGATGTTGCGCAGATTCTTTCCGCTGGCCTCGACGAACAGCCCGGCACTCTGCGCATCGGCAACCACCTGCGACTCCAGCGCTCTGTGTAACGCACCATTGTCATAGACTGGATGACCCGCATGTTCAATGACTCCCAATACACCTCCCACCTTTAAAACCCGACGCATCTCTGCCAGGAAGTCGGCGGCGGCATTGGGATTATCGGAGCGATAGAGCTCGTGAAACTCCAGTGCGATGATGGCGGCATCCAATAAATTGTCCGGTAGCGGCAGGTCATCTGGATCGCTAGTGATGGGTTCAACGTTTGCCAGGCGACTATTAGCCAGCCGCTGATCGATCGCAGCGGCGGTACGCTCACCACGGTTGCCCGTCAGCGAGGCTGCTGAGTTCTGCATATAGACCTTGCCAGACGGACCAACCACATTTGAGAGCACCTCAGTGTAGTAGCCAGCTGCCGCTACCAGATCGATAACAGTCATGCCCTCTTCCACACCCAGAAAATTCAGCTGGGTGATGGGTCTTCGACCCGGATCTCTCGCCTTATCGGCATCGGCTCTGCCCGGATCATTCGATATTTGCCGAATCAATCCCTGTACATCCAGTGACTGTGCCTGCACCTGAATACTCATCAGCGCCAACGCAGACATCAGTACTACTAATATTTTCTTCATATCCTCCACCCTCGTGATTTTTATATTGTTTTCATCGGTCAACGAAGCATAAGCCCATTCCGTCCCTATTTAAACCCGATTTTCATAGCTCTTCGTTCATTACAGTTTGCTGAGCAGCTGAGGTAGACTGCCGATATGCCACATTTTCCTGCAAATCCGGCAAATCCGGAACAAGAATTAACAGAACAGATGCTCACGGTCACCGGCCTGAACCGACTGGCGAGGTCTCTATTGGAGCAGCATTTCCCCGCTGTCATCGTCGAGGGTGAGATATCCAATCTGGCACAACCCGCCTCGGGACACTGGTATCTAACGCTCAAAGACAAGACCTCGCAAATTCGTTGTGCGATGTTCGTAAATCGCAATCGCATGGTGCGATTCAAGCCCCACAACGGGTTGCAGATCATTGTGCGCGGACGACTCAGTATTTACGAGGGTCGGGGCGACTACCAATTGATCGCGGATTCCCTGGAAGAAGCCGGTGCTGGTGCATTGCGCAGGGCATTCGAAGAACTCAAGCTCAGTTTGCAGACTGAGGGGCTGTTCGCCACAGCCGCCAAACAGGAAATCCTTTCCTGTTATGCGCACATCGGTGTGGTGACGTCACCCAGTGGGGCTGCACTACAGGATATCCTCAGCGTTTTCGCGCGCCGCTTCCCGGCAACACGAATTACGCTGTTTCCGGTGGCGGTACAGGGGAGCGGTGCCGCAACTGAGATAGTACACGCCATCGAGTTAGCGAACGGGCTGCGCAACAAGCTGGATCTGCAGGCCTTGATCGTGGGTCGCGGGGGTGGATCCCTGGAAGACTTGCAGGCATTTAACGAAGAAGCGGTGGCCCGCGCCATATATGCCAGCGAGTTGCCAATTACCAGCGCCGTAGGTCATGAGATTGACTTCACCATTGCCGATTTCGTCGCCGACCTGCGTGCACCCACTCCCTCGGCGGCGGCGGAACAGATGAGCCCCTCGCAACTCGACTATTTCGAAACCCTGCGAGGCTATGAGCAACAATTGGGACAGATCGTGTTCTCTCAGTTGCAGGGTGCCCGCCAGCGTCTCAACTGGTTGCATCGACAGTTGAAAAGACCGGATCGTCGCCTGCAGGAACATGCCCAGAATCTCGATCGCCTGGAAGACCAGCTACTGCTGGCGACACGCACCCGTATCGCCTTGTGGGACGGGGAACTACAACAACTCAACAGGGGGTTGCTGGCCAGCTCACCCCGACAAGGGATTCGCCAGCTGATCATGCAGCTGGACAGTAGCCTGCATAGTCTGAGTCAGACCATGCGCACCCGTCTCCAGTCCGGAAGGGCTTCTCTTGGGGAGCTCAGCCGCAGTCTTAGCGCAGTGAATCCCTTAAGCACGCTCTCCCGTGGCTACAGTATTACCTACGATGCTGACATGAAAGTAATTCGTCGAAGCGACGATGTTAAAATAGGGGGCAAGATAATCACGCGCTTGGCCAGGGGGCGAATTGTAGCCAGCATCGATTCGACTCACAGTGAAGATTTATAGGACTCACAATTTTCAAGGTGTAGGTTTTTTTACAAAATTATGAAATATCAATATGTTAAGTGTGATTCAGACCATCTCATGTAGTAAACAGGGATTAATAGACCAAATGTGTGAAACGCCTAACAAAACGGTAATAGAATGCGTTGAGTTGGAATAAGAAATGATTAGAATCACCAGGTCAGGTGCCGCGTCATATTCATACTATGGAGTTATTGATCGTGCATCGAAATTTACTGGCAAGCTTGGGTTTGAATTGGTTAATTTACTCCTTCTTGCTACAGGAATAATTAATGCCACTAACTGAACTTCTTTTCCAATTACTATTTGGCCATGCATTAGCCGATTTCGTGTTGCAACCCGAAGCAATGGGCTATGGCAAGAATCGCAATGACAAGATTCATGACAAGGAGCACAGTCTGTTTCCTGTCTGGTGGTACTGGCTTACCGCACACTCACTGGTGCACGGCGGCGTCGTCTACCTGATCACCAACAGCCTGCTATTGGGAATTATCGAAACGACAATCCACTGGGTGACAGATTTTTCCAAGTGCGAGGGGTGGATCGGCTTCCATATGGACCAGAGCATCCACATTGCCTGCAAACTGGTCTATGGCTACATTATCTTCGCCGCAATTCTCTGATTTCTGCACGCCTCTGCAATAAAGCGCTCCGCTACTTCTTAGCCCAGCACCGAATTTGGTACTATGGGGGTCTAAAAGATCGGATTCTGAAGTGGGACAGGTGATGAGCAAGAGAGAGCAACAACGCAAGAAGAAAGAACAGAAACAGCACGCCGCGCAGCAGCGGGAACAGACCCGCCAGGTGATGACGAAGGTAGCCATGTTCGGCGTCGCCCCCGTACTGCTGTTATTCGTCCTGTATACCCTGTTTAGCCAGGGCCGGACCTATTCAACCGTGGAGATAGCCGATAACGATCATATTCGTGGCCAGGTGGACAATCCGGTCACGATCGTCGTTTACGCCGACTTCCAGTGCCCCGCCTGTGCAAGAGAGCATCAGACCATGACACAGCTTTGGCCCAGCATTCGAGACAGGGCCCATCTTATCTACAGGCACTTCCCACTTACCTCCAGTCACCCCCACGCATGGACCGCCGCATTGTTCGCCGAAGCCGCTGGTAGACAGGGCCGGTTCTGGGAGATGCACGATACCCTTTTCGCAACCCAGGCCATCTGGACCGGTCTGCCCGATGTCAATGGTGAATTTGAGAGTTACGCACTGCAGCTGGATCTCGATCTGGAACAATTGCGAGCGGACCTGGAATCAGAAGATGTGGTTCAGAAAGTCCGTAATGACCAGCGCGGCGGCAATTCCGCTGGAGTTCGATCCACTCCGACAATTTTCATCAACGGCAGGATGTTAGCCACCCCCAGCAGAAGCCGGATTACGGAAGTGGTGAATGAAGAATTCGAGGATTCCGCCGCCGATTAATCTGCAACCCGTAACATTAACCCTGCGTGGAAAGCCAGTGGTCAAGGCCCTGGGCGTTGAGTTCCATGTCGCGCTGGATTAAATGGTGAATTGTCGCCACATCGATGCCGCAGTGCTGATCCAGTAGATAATTGACACTGGCCTGCAGAATGGATTGAGTGATCCGATGGCTGCGGTTTTCTGCTTCTGCATACTCCTGCGCCGTTTCCGCATAATCCCTGATGGCTTGTTTTAAGAGCTTGCACAGCACATCTACCTCTTCCTGCATGCCAAAATGCGTTAGGAATACCCGTTCAGGCTTATAGGTCAGCAGTCTATCGAGCGTGTCTTGCCAGGCCGTCGGATCGAATTGCACGGGAGTGCTGGGAGGAAAAATGAAGCGCGCCCTGCCGAGATTCAGCTCGGAATAGCTGGTACCGAAAGTATCGCCAGTGAATAAACCGGCACTCAGTTCATCGAAGACACAGTAGTGATGCCTGGCATGCCCGGGAGTATCCAGAAACACCAGCTTTCTTCCGTTAAAGTCAATCTCGAATTTGTCACCCATCTCTCGCACCCGCTCGGCATCCACTGCCACGAGTTCTCCGAACATCGCCTTGAACGCTGCTTCGCCATACACGGCCAGCGAGCCTTGTATCAGCTTGCTCGGGTCTATCAGATGACGAGCGCCGCGGGGATGGGCGAGCAGCACGGCATTGGGAAACTCCCGCATTAGCCCACCCGAACCACCGGCATGATCCAGATGCACGTGGGTCGGCATTACATAGGCTACTTGCTCCCTGTTTATCCCTTTGCGCCTTAACACTTCCAGCAAGATTGGAATCGAATTGCTGGTTCCGGTATCGATGAATCCGGCCATGCCCTCCTGCTCTATCAGGTAGCAGGCCGCCATCCCCTCCCGGTGCAACATCGTATCGATGCAGGTAATCCCGAAACCCAGGTCCTGGTAATGTATGTGATCTGGCACCCCCGCTAATCCTTAACCATTAATTTCTTGTAGCCTCATTCCTGGAAGGCGAAGAATGCCCGCGCCGCACGATACAGATTATACACATCCACCTTCGAGCTTACCGAGAAGGGAGTATGAATAGACAACAGTGGCACACCGAAATCGATAACCTCGATGTTCTGGCTTGAGAATTCGCCGCCGATCGTGCCACCGCCGGCACTTCCAACCTTGTAAGTGCTGGTCTGCCAGGGTATGTCATTACCATCCAGCAAGGCACGGGTCCATGCCACGAACTCGGAATTGGCATTATTGCCCTGCCCATACAGTTTCAGATTCACTCCGTAACCGAGCTTGGGTGCATTGCCTAGCTCCCAGGCACCGGGATTCATCGGATTCACACCGGGATTTACATCGATAGAGATAAAGCGCGTATTGCCGCGTAGGAGGCAAGCCTGTCATCCTGGCCGTAAGCCGTAATCAAACCCCGGTCGAAACCCATATCCCTGGGCGGGCCGGCCGGCACCAGAGCCAGTTCTGCCGACACCAGATCGGCTCGGCTTACCGCGTATTGCTGATCCAGATAGGCCAGTACTTGTGCGACCACATCGTCATCCTGCCCGGGGATATGAGCAACCACCGGATCCAGGTCTTCGGGTCCGATGAAATCACCCAGTGTCTGGGAATTGCGACCGCGGTCAACATGGGGAGACAGTTCCGGTATCATGAAAACCGGATCATCGGCGTTCAGCCCGACAGAAACGGCGACTGTACTGCCATCTTTCCTGTCAATCCGCCCTAACAGGGCCAGGGGTAGATTTGTCCACTGGTGATACTTGAGTCCACCGTGGTAGTTAGTCTGAAAAAGCGCAAACTCGCTATCCTCATACAGTGGGCGAGCTTTCAAATCGAGGCGCGGCGAGTCGATATGGGAACCGATCACATGAAAGCCGTTACCCATGGATTCTGCACCAATCACCAACAGGCTGATGGTTCGATCACGGTTAACTTCGTAGATCTTCGTTCCTGCTGTCAATCGAGTTGTCGCGGTAAGGCGCTCGAATCCGCTCGCTTCTGCGAACGCCACCGCCTCAGCAACAAAGCTCAACTCGGTACGGGCCAGATGTATGAATGACTTGTAGTCTTCGGCAAATTCGAACACGGCAGCCCTTTCCGCTACGCCAAGCCCAATCCATGAGGACTCGCATTGCAGCGAAACACTGCATAGATCCTCATCCTGGGAGTAAGTCGTTGCCGATACAAATAGTGCGGTAAAAAGTGGTATCAGTGAAGCGAGGTATCTGGAAGAAGTCATCGTATCGTCTACTCCATGTTGTGTTCCAGTAAAAAAATTATTCGGGTGATGGGTATTGTTGCAGGCAGCGGGTAAATACAGCGCCATCGATATTACCGCCGGAGAGCAGGATAACGACAGTGCTGCCGCTGACATCCAGTTTGTTCGCCAACAAGGCTGCCAGAGGCACGACTCCACCCGGCTCCACAACCAGTTTAAGATAGCGAAAGGCAAAGGACACGGCATGAGCCACCTCTTCTTCTGTGACGAGCAGGAAATCCGTGACGTTCTTGCTGTTGATGGACCAGGTCAATTCCCCTGGTGTCGGTGCCATCAGGGCATCACACAGGGTAGCTGCAGTTGCATCTATGGCTACTCGATGTCCGGCTTGCCTGGATTGCCAATGACCATCATAAAGTTGCGGTTCCACGCCATACACCCGCGTAGTCGGGGACAAGGCCTTTACCGCCGTGGAGGTACCTGCCAACAAACCACCGCCACCACAGGGGACCAGTACACTCTGTGGCGTTTCCCCCAGCGCGTCCATTTGTTCTATGATTTCCAGTCCGCAGCTGCCCTGGCCAGCGATGATATCCGGATCGTCGAAGGCGGGCACCAGAGTCGCACCGGTATCGGCAGCTATGTCCGCCGCGATTTCTTCCCTGACTTCGGTGGCCCGCTCATAGCTGCGAATTGTCGCTCCGAGCCGCCGGGTTCCTTCCAGCTTCAATGTTGGCGCGTCGCTGGGCATAACGATGGTGGCCTGCATACCTAATAAATGCGCAGCCCTTGCAATACCCTGGGCGTGATTGCCCGATGAGAATGCCACCACTCCCAGTGCGCGCTGCTCCTCATCCAGTTGACTCAGACGATTATAGGCACCACGAAACTTGAACGCTCCAATATGCTGCAAGCTCTCCGGTTTTATAAACACCTTCGCCTGTAACCGTCTGTTCAGGTAGTCGTTTTGCAACAGAGGAGTTCTGACTGCTACTCCATCGAGGCGTGCGGCTGCTTGCCGGATGTTTTCGATATTTACAGTCATAGGCTCAACGGTTTAAGGGCTTGCGATTCTTCTTGATCTTACGCTTTCTCGCCACTTGTTTTTGACTGAGTTGTTGCTCATCCTTAACAAAGGGATTGGCATCACTGCGCAGTTCGATTCGCACTGGAGTCCCTTCCAGCTTCAAGCTGTTTCTAAAGGTTTTCTCCAGGTAACGACTATAATGCCCCGGTAGTTTTTCGGTCTGTTTACCATGAATAACAATCGTCGGCGGATTGTGACCACCGGCATGTGCGTAACGCAGCTTAATGCGCCGCCCGTTGACAATCGGCGGCGCATGATCGACTACGGCGTCTTGCAGCACCTGAGTAAGGCGATTGGTAGTCAGTTTCTTGCGTGCAGAGTTAAATGCGGTATGTATAGATTTATAGAGATCTCCTACTCCGCTGCCGTGCAAAGCCGAGATAAAGTGAATCCTGGCAAAATCCACGAAGGCAAAGCGTCGCCGAATCTCGGACTTTATGTGTTCCTTCTCACTCTCAGTCATGCCATCCCATTTGTTGATGGCGATTACCAGGGCGCGCCCAGTTTCGATAATGTATCCAAGCAGATGCAAATCCTGCTCCACGATTCCATCGCGAGCATCGACAATCAGTACCACAACATTTGCATCCTGTATGGCTTGCAGGGA
>DMJN01000288.1 GCA_003451715.1 Gammaproteobacteria bacterium
ACTTCTTCGATTGGTTCCGGTTTATCAATTTCTTCGATAACCTCCAATTCGATTTCCGGCATGGTCGCATCAACAATTTTGACCACCGTAACCCGTTCATCCAATCGTTGGCCAGTAGCGATCAGGAACTGCATAAAATAGAACAATCCCAGAGTAATACCGGCAGCCATTGCCATGGAAATAGCCCATCTGATTACTATCATAGTCTATGCCTCCGCTGAAATTGATACATCTTCTATATTGGCTTCTCTCGCCGCTTCGAGAATCAACATTAATTGCTCGTTGTTTGCATTCGCATCCGCCTGGATGATTACGGCCGAGTTCGGCGCGTCTGCCAATCGCAATTCGAACCGGGAGCGGATAAAGCGTGGGTCAATCTGGTCACCATCAATCCAAATATCACCGTTCGGTCCCACCGCAATCAATATAAGATCTCCCGAAGTGGGCTCGACAGTGGATGCCTCCGGCCTGGTTACTTCGATACCGGCTTCGGTAACAAAAACCGATGTCACGATAAAAAATATAAGAAGGATAAAGACAACATCCAACATGGGGGTGAGATCGATCTCGCCCGCCTCTTCCTGTTGCTTCCTCTTCATTAATCCTGATTTCATGTTTAATCCTTCATCCTTACTATTAAGAGTGCACTTACTGTGTAAGTGGTAAGTGGTCCTCGAGCAATTCCAAATCTCGATCAACCTTGCCCTTAAGATAGTTGTAGACAAAAATCCCTGAAATCGCACCCACCATTCCAGCCATGGTGGGAATGGTGGCCATCGAAACACCTCCGGCCATCGACTTAGCGTCGCCACCACCGCTCACAGACATGGTAAAGAACACATTGATCATTCCTGTAACCGTACCGATCAGCCCCATTAATGGACAGATGGTTACTAACACTTCAATAATTGGCAGAGTGCTTCTCATGTCTACCGATATCTTGGAAATCATCATGGTTCGAATCTGATGCGCACTCCAGGAGTGCGTATCAGACCGCGAATTCCAAGCGGTTAAAGTGTTCTTTACATTTTTCTTATGTGTAGTATTCAGGTACCAAATACGTTCAAAAACAAGTGTCCATTTAATTAACAAGAGTAACGCTATGTAATTAAGGACTGGTCCCCCTCTGTTCATAAACGTGTTAACCGCATCCAGAATATCTAAAAATGTGAAATACATGTTTTTCGTACCTTCTGGAATGAAGACTATACGTTAGCAAGTCGCTCAGCTTTTTCAGCTATCATGCCGGTCGCCTGCTCTTCCAAAATGTGAATTATGGTGTCGCTGCGCGCCTTAAGCACGGTATGCATGAAGATCGTAGGAATAGCCACCACGATACCTAACACTGTAGTCATGAGTGCTGAGGAGATGCCTCCTGCCATGATAGTCGGATCGCCTGCACCGTAAACGGTAATCTGTTGGAATACGTCAATCATACCAGTCACTGTGCCTAACAGCCCTCCCAGGGGTGCGATCGTGGCAATCATTTTAATGATGGTAAGCATGCTTTCCAGTGCTGGAGTTTCCTGCAGTATTGCCTCACCGAGTTTCAATTCCAGGGTTTCTGTATCAGCGCTTGGGTTTGATTCCGCGACTATTAACACTCTACCCAGCGGATTATTCTTAGAGGGTTTGTCGCTCTTCAATTGAGAACGAACCTTAATCGACGTTAGAGACAGCAGTAGCAATCGGAAAAAGCCCATTAGAATACCGACAATACCTACACCAATGATAATAAATCCAATGGTACGGGCATTATTCATCACCTGTTCTTCAACTGTAGGGAAGTTAACCAGGTTGGCCAATACCTGGCCACCCACTCCACCGGTTGGATCGATCCCGACTTGCGTGAAGCCAGAGCTTGCACCTTGCAGCGCCGCGGCAGAGGCTACAATTCCAGGATCGGGTTGCCTGGGAAGAACTTGAAGGTGCCCAATATCACCGTTGTAGCTTAAATACTCACCATCAGACACTGAATTAAATGCACCGATACGGGTAATGCTACGGTTTGCTGTTTCGCCACTCGGCAGAGTCACATCTCCGTTGTAAGTTACGACCCGGGCAGACTCGGTCAGCTCTTGATGCATGAAGAACCAGAAACGTTCCATCTCTGTAATATTGAGCTGCTCGATAGTACTTCCGGCTCGTTCGATGATTTCTTCCAGTTGCTCGGAGCGTCCAGGGTATTGAGCGCTGATCAGCGAATTCTGGAAGTTACTGAGAAAGTCCCCTGCTACACCCTGCAAGGTGCCGAATAGTTCGTTCAGGTCGCCACGGCGATCACGTAGAATCTCTCGTTTGTCGGCAATGATGATCTCATTGGCCTGGAAGGTGTCACTGAGTTGCACCTGAAGTTCTTCCTGCTCGATGATTCGCTCGTTAGTAGTGTCCAGAATCTGCTGTTGCCGGTTGGCGTCCTGTTCAAATTCCTGGACACGTTGCACATACAATGCGGATTCTGCGACACGATCGTTTTCGACCATGTCAAGCAAGTCGCTTAGCGAGGTGGCCTGAGCGAAAACCTGTGATGATCCAGCGAACAGAAATGTAACCGCTGCGAGGCCTGTCATTCTTTGAAGGTATTTCACTGTGCTGCCTCCGGCGCCATTACTGGCAAGTTGAGGATATCTGGAGCTTCGAGATTGGAGACTACTCGAATTGCTTTTTGCACTTCCTGACGATAATCACCGGCCGGTAGCTCTACCCATTGTCGAGAACTGTTGTCCCAGGCTCCTGTAACCTGACGATCAGTGGTCTGATACATCAATGCCACTCTTCCAATTCTGGCGACATTCACGTCCCGCTCTACGCCACCCAAGGTTATAGTATCCGGATAGGTTTCGTAGGTTCGTCCGTATTGAGTTTCGGTTTGATACATCACCAGAACCTGGCGAAATTTTTCTGCAATGGAGACATCGGGATTGTCGATGGCATCGCGGGCGAAACGAATACTGTTCTGACGCTGATCGACACGGAAAGGATAATCCAGTTCGATAAATTGACTGATGCCAGAGAGCATCTTTTCCATTAATAAGGGAATTTCACGAGTTACTTCCTCCACCCCGGCGATCGATTCATCCAGTGTGGTGATTTGCTCTTCCTGTGCGGAAATCTGCATACGCCAGCCCGCATTGAGTACTAGCAATGCCTCCAGAGCGTCGTTAGCTCGTTTAAATGCTTCGTAGGTAGTGCTGACCTCGTTTGCCAGTCTGCTGATTTCTTCTTGTGATTGGGCGGAAGCGGTGTACTTGGCGCCAATTCCTTCCATAGCCCGATCAATGATACTGCTATCTACGAGAATTTCCGCAGCTTGCGCAACACCAAAGAAGCACGAAATGAGCAATGCCATCGTAGAAAGGCTCATTTTAGTAATTCGACGGTTATTCATGTGCGATCCTATTTCTTGTTAACAAAATCGAGCCAATGTAATTGGGATTGCCCTGCGACACTTACCATTTAATTAATTAGACACGAAAAACTATTTCTTATTTATTTATATCCCTACCCTTAAACTGTCCAAGAATTCCCTGACCTTTACAGTCTCTTGGAATCGACAGTTTTCCCTTAAAAAGCCGAGCGAAAGTTACCGTTCTACTCAATTTTTATCAAAATGAGAAGCATAGTAACTTTCCAATCGACTATGCTATTTGGATTTTTGCCAATAGCGCTATAGTCCCTAAAATTCAGCGTTTCAAGCTAAATTTGCGGCTAAGCCTACCATACAACCTTAAGTATTTAGAACCTTTTGCCCTGCAAAAATTCTCACACTAGAGCCCGACAAGCATTTGTGCAAATCGCCCTTTCGATTTAAGTTACCAGGCTGTAATTTCAGCCAGTCCAATACCGATTTCTGCCAGAGAACGAACTGTTTTGACTCCTGCATCCTGCAGTGCGGCAAACTTCTCATCGGCGGTGCCTTTGCCACCGGAAATGATGGCACCTGCATGACCCATGCGCTTTCCCGGTGGCGCCGTCACCCCCGCAATATAGGCCACCACCGGCTTGCCAACGTTTGCCTTGATAAAGGCGGCAGCTTCTTCTTCGGCTGTGCCGCCGATTTCGCCAATCATGACGATTGCCTCAGTCTGGGAATCCTGTTCGAACAAGGCCAGGATATCGATAAAGTTCGATCCGGGGATCGGATCGCCACCGATACCCACACAGGAAGACTGGCCGTAACCATGGTCAGTCGTTTGTTTCACGGCTTCGTAGGTGAGAGTCCCGGAGCGAGACACGACGCCCACCTTTCCAGGCAGGTGGATATGACCGGGCATGATGCCGATTTTGCATTGTCCCGGGGTAATCACGCCGGGACAGTTCGGTCCAATCAGGCGAATTCCCAGTTGATCGCATTTTTCCTTCGCCACCAGCATATCCAGCGTCGGGATGCCTTCGCTGATACAGACGATCAATTTGATGCCGGCCGCTGCCGCCTCCAAGATGGAATCCTTACAAAAGGCTGCCGGTACATAGATCACCGAGGCGTTAGCACCGCTTTCATTGACCGCTTCCTGCACAGTATTGAATACCGGAAGATCGAGATGCACCTGACCGCCCTTGCCGGGTGTCACGCCACCGACCATTTTAGTGCCATACTCAATGGCTTGCTGAGAGTGAAATGTGCCCTGGGAGCCGGTGAAGCCCTGGCAGATTACTCTGGTGTCGCTGTTCACGAGAATGCTCATTGCGCACCTCCGGCTGCAGCGACAGCTTTTTCGGCTGCGTCGGACAGGCTGGTGGCAGCAATGATATTGAAGCCGCTGTTCTGCAGTGCCTCACGACCAAGCTTGGCGTTATTACCTTCCAGACGTACCACCACCGCTACCTCAACACCCACCTCCTCGACAGCGCCAATCACCCCTTCGGCAATCAGGTCACAGCGCACGATACCACCGAAGATATTAACCAGCACTGCGGCAACATTGGCATCGGAGAGAATAATCTTGAACGCCTCGGTGACGCGCTCCCTGGTGGTTGCTCCTCCCACATCCAGGAAATTGGCCGGGCTACCGCCGTAGAGTTGCACGATATCCATAGTACCCATGGCCAGACCGGCGCCATTGACCATGCAGCCGATATTGCCATCGAGCGCCACATAGCTCAGATCCCAATGAGCCGCCTGTACTTCCCGTTCGTCTTCCTGGCTCGGATCATGCATAGTTTTTAGCTTGGGCTGTCGATACAGGGCGTTGCCGTCGATATTGATCTTACCGTCCAGGCAATGCAGATCGCCTTTATCGGTAATGACCAGGGGGTTTATTTCCAGCAGCGAAAGGTCCATCTCCTGAAACAATCTGGCCAGCCGCAGGAATAAGCTGGTGAACTGTTTGATCTGTCCTCCCTGTAGCCCGAGTTGGAAGGCCAGTTCCCGGCCCTGGTACGGCTGTGGGCCGGTGAGTGGATCGATACTGGTCTTCAGTATCTTCTCCGGCGTCTGCTGCGCTACTTTTTCTATTTCCACGCCCCCTTCCACCGATGCCATAAATACGATGCGGCGCGTCGAACGATCTACCACTGCACCGAGGTATAATTCCTGGGCAATATCGGTGTAAGCCTCCACCAGAATTTTGTGCACGGGTTGGCCCTTGGCATCAGTCTGATAGGTGACAAGATTCTTACCCAGCCACTGCTTGGCAAATTGACTGGCCTCGTCGGCAGTTTCCACCAGCTTGACACCACCGGCCTTGCCTCGCCCGCCTGCGTGTACCTGTGCCTTGACGACCCATTTATCACCACCGATTGTTGAGGTCGCAGCGGCGGCCTGCTCCACCGTCTCGACAGCCAGCCCTTTAGACACGGGCAAGCCATAGTCAGCAAACAACTGCTTTGCCTGGTATTCATGTAAATTCATTTGGACTCCATCGGTGAGTGAATTCTGCTAGCGGCTGGTCTGCCAGATCAGCCTTTATTTGCGACGCTTGCGATTGCCGATGTGTATGGCGTGGCCGTTAGCTGCCAGCGCCGCCTCATGAATCGCCTCGGAAAGTGTCGGATGTGAAAACATGGTCAAACCAATGTCTTCCGCGCTGGCACTGAATTCCATGGCAATGACAATCTGTTGTAATAAGTCGGCCGCACTGGCCCCAATTATATGGCAACCCAGTATGCGGTCGGTCCTGGCATCGGCAATCAACTTCACCATACCGTCGGCATCGTTCGCCGCCAGGGCCCGGCCACTCGCCGCGAAAGGAAAGCTCCCTACATTGTACTCGGTGCCTGCTTCTTTTAACTCTGCTTCGTTCTTGCCGACCCAGGCGATTTCGGGATGAGTGTAGATTACCGACGGGACCAGATCGTAGTTTACCTGAGTTTTCTTGCCGGCAATTCGCTCCGCAACCATAACCCCCTCTTCCATCCCTTTATGGGCCAGCATAGGACCTCTCACGACATCTCCCACGGCATACACGCCCGGGACGGTGGTGGCACATTGCTCGTCCACCAGGATATAACCTTGCTCATCCAGTTCAACAGCAACCGAATCATCCAGCAATGTACCCGTATACGGTCTGCGCCCCACTGCGACAATCAACTTGTCGAACTGAATCTTCTGCTCACCATCCGTATCTGTGTATTCAACGGTAACAGTCTTTTTGCTCCCCTTACTCAGTTTACTGCCGGTGACACGGGCTCCCAACTTGATACTAAGACCTTGCCTGCCGAATATTTTAAGCCCCTCCCTGGCTATTTGCCGATCTACCGCAGGCAGGAAATCATCGAGAGCTTCCAGCACAGTGACCTCCGCACCCAACCGCGACCAGACGCTGCCCAACTCCAGCCCAATGGCTCCTGCCCCAATTACGCCCAACCGCTTGGGAACCTCCTGGAATTCCAGGGCTCCGGTTGAGTCGACTATGGTTTCATGATCGATAGGAGTCGGCGGAATATCCATAGGCACCGAGCCCGAGGCGATAATAATGTGCTTGGCAGCTAGCGCTTCCTCGTTACCCTCGTGATCTGTCACCAGCACCCGGTCTTTTGCAATCAGTTTAGCTGTACCGGCAATACCGTCTACCTTATTAGCAGTGAACAAGCCTTTAACGCCTGTTGTTAATTGCTGAACGACCTTATCCTTTCTGCCAACCATTGCAGGCACATCAATCGCTACCGTATTTAGCTTGATACCATGGACATCGAAATGCTGTTGTGCTTCTACATATTTGTGCGAGCTATCCAACAGGGCTTTTGAAGGAATACAGCCTACATTGAGGCAGGTACCACCGTAGACGGTATTGTTGTCTTTGCCTAACCATTTCTCTATGCAGGCAGTGCGCAATCCCAACTGGGCGCAGCGTATCGCCGCTACATAACCGCCAGGACCCGAACCAATTACTACTACGTCGTACTGTTTTGTCATTATGTGTCTCAGCCAGAAGGTGTTAATCAGATTTCGAGCAGGAGTCGCGCCGGGTCTTCCAGAATTTCTTTAATTGCCACCAGAAATTGTACAGCCTCTTTACCATCTATGATTCTATGATCATAAGAGAGCGCCAGGTACATCATCGGTAGAATTTTAACCTCACCTTCCACAGCCATGGGTCGTTCCTGAATTTTATGCATACCCAAAATAGCAGTCTGTGGTGGATTGAGAATCGGCGTAGACAACAGCGATCCGAAAACACCGCCATTGGAGATTGTAAAGGTACCGCCAGTCATATCTTCGATAGCGAGGTTGCCATCGCGAGCCTTCTCTATGAAAGTTCGAATCTCTTTCTCGATATGTGCCAGACCCTTGTTATCGGCATTCCTGAGCACAGGCACGACCAGCCCTCTGGGTGAAGACACCGCGACGCCGATGTCCTGATAGCCGTGATAGACAATGTCATTACCGTCGATAGATGCATTTACTCCTGGAAATTTTTTCAATGCTTCGGTGCAGGTGCGCACGAAGAAAGACATAAATCCAAGCCGAACACCATCATGGGTCTTTTCAAATTCTTCTTTATAGCGATTGCGTATGTTGATTACTGCCTGCATGCTGACTTCGTTAAAAGTCGTCAGCATTGCCGTGGTCTGGGTAGCCTGCAGCATTCTCTCAGCCACTTTAGCTCGTAAGCGAGTCATCGGTACCCGTTCTTCAATGCGTCCCTCTACAGGTCTTTCATGGAGGGATGTAAGAGGTTCACCTGGCACTTTGCTAACAGGTCTTTGGTGCGGGGCAGATGAGCTGAAGTAATTCATAACATCTTCTTTAGTAATTCGACCGCCTTTTCCAGTTCCAGCTATGGTTGCAACTGCCAGTTGGTTTTCTTCTATCAATTTCTTGGCAGCCGGGCTGATGATACGGTCCTCTGAAGATTCGGCGAATGACGGGCCAACTGGTTCCTCGATATGCTTGTCAACCGAGCTGTCCGATGGATCATCGTCCACTGCTGGCGTTTCGCTCATCTCGACAAGGCCAATCGCTTCATTGCTGACGATAGTATCCCCGGAATTTTTCAGAATCTCTTTAAGCGTGCCGTCGGTCGGAGATACAACCTCGATAACAACCTTATCGGTTTCAATATCTACCAGCAATTCATCCATTGTTACCGGATCGCCAATACTTTTGTACCACGTAGCGATCGTTCCATCAGGTACCGACTCGGGTAAAGTTGGGGCTTTAATTTCGATTGTCATAGCTAATCCTGATGCTACTTGCTAGGGACCCTCTGAACAAGTATATGGCCGCTCTGCGGGAGCCTGGCCTGTCGTGCTCTGTCGCTAGGCGTCGTGCGCAGGTAATGGCATCGTCCT
>DMJN01000223.1 GCA_003451715.1 Gammaproteobacteria bacterium
ATGCCTTACAAGATCCTGAAAGGAGAAAGTCGTGCAAGAAGAGAGTCAGGTAGATTCTGAGGAACTCAGGGCGCAGGTCAAAGAAAAATACAGGGCTGTGGCAGTCGCACCAGATGCTGAATACCACTTTCATACCGGCAGACCCTTAGCCGCACGATTGGGTTACGAATCGGCGATAACCGACAGTCTTTCCGATGCAGCAGTAGAATCCTTCGCCGGTGTGGGAAATCCCTTCTCACTCAGAGCCTTGCAATCGGGTGAAAAAGTTGTGGATGCCGGATCCGGTTCCGGATTCGATTGTTTCGTTGCCGCCACACTCGTCGGCGATCAGGGTCAGGTTGTCGGCGTGGACATGACCGAGGAAATGCTGGCCAAGTCACGTGCTACGGCAGCAGCCTTAGGTGCTGACAATATCGACATACGGGAAGGCTTGCTGGAAGATATGCCGGTGCAAGATGCCTGGGCAGACGTCGTCATCAGCAACGGGGTAATAAACCTTTGCAGTGACAAGCAGCGAATATTCGCCGAGATATTCAGGGTACTAAGACCGGGTGGGTATCTTCAGTTCGCCGATATCGCCAACAGTGAACCCGTGCCTCAATCGGCGATCAACAACATCGATCTCTGGACCAGCTGAATTGCCGGTGGCCTGCCGTGTGCAGGCTGGGAAAAGATGCTTCTGGACTCGGGATTTGAGGATGTGCAGATTGGACCGCCAGTGGATACCTTCGGCGGTGCCTCGGGAGAGACCAATGCCAGGCAATTTGGCGTATATGGCTATGCGTTCCTGGCAAGAAAGCCTGGTTGATGGCTTGCTATAAGAGGACTGAGATTGAGTCTGTATGATGGTGCGTTCTACGTTAGCAATTCAGCGCACCCATGATTGCCAGCAGATTCGATTGCCATATCCTGCAATCATGGAATCAGATCCATAGGAGTGAATGAGACTCCGTCCCGTGTTTCCCTGTCACCAGTCACTCGAAATCCGAAGCTCTCATATACCGGTATTGCCTGGGAGGAAGATTTAACTCGAAATGCCCCGGTGTTGCCGCGTTCGATACAGAGCGATCTGGCTGCATTCCAAAGTTCCAGTGCGACCCCTTGTCGCCTCTTCGCTGGAATTACGAACAGCTGATCGAGCTTGTGTAATTCTTTAATGGCGATAACGCCCACTATCGCTTCTTCATCAAAATAGCAGAGTGTCAGATAGTCTCTATTCTGAATTCAATCTCTAATGGGTTCTTTTTGGGTGAGGGCAATGAATCGAATCCATCCTGCTTCGTCGAAATCTTCTCGACCCGTTTCGCCGGCACTTAGTATCACAGACTTTATCTGTTCGGTATCTTCAGGCTGAGCGAAGCGTATAGTCACTTCTTTAGTGGAAAGTTTAGACATTGTGAGTCGGCTTCTTGCTCAGGGTTGGCCCTGTGAGGATTTGTACGTCGACTTAGAAACTGGTGGGATGGCGGGTAATTTGCTACGCCCAAAAAGAAAAGCAAGGATAGGGCGAGATGGCTCGCTTTACTTACCCTTGCTTTCTTTTTGAATCGCCGGAGTTTAGTCCGCCGATGAATCTATCTTCTGGCCGCCTCTTCGGCTTCCTGGCGTCGGGCACCGGCTAGAATTCCTGGCAACGCATAATTTCCTTCGTGGCAGGCGTATTCATAGATTTGACCTTCCAGCGGATAGTAGCTCAGTTCGGCTGTCCATGGCTGACTGTAGAGATTGGAATCATCCACCGTGAAGCGGTAGAGAATCTCATTGTCAGCGTAGCGGCTGAAGCGCTCCGTGATCCTGCCTTCGGGAGAGATTGGTACCGAACTCTGACCCATCTGCAGCGGATTGATGTTGGTGGTTTCGATGATTAGCGTGTCGTCTTCGTACCAGCCAACTGAGTCGCCCAGCCACTGGTTCAAGATGGCCGGCCGGCGATTGGCACGTGCCTCTTCCGGAGAATCGAAGATGGGAACAATCCGGGAGTCATGCACCATCTCTACGTTAATCATCACGTAGTCGTCGGTCTGAATGAACTGATAGGAGCTGTTATACAGCGTGCCCATCATGCCCGGACCTGCCGTATTGCCGAAACCAATCAGGCAGCGCTCCGCGATGGGAACGGCTTCAGGGCCAGAGGCGTCGGCAACGCCGGTTAAGTAGCGTGCACCGTATTGGGGACGCTGCAAGTCATAGGTAGGATTGGCTAGCCTGGGGATCTGACCATTTTCCGGATTCACGATATAAGAAGTCCGAAATTCGCCCTTTACCAGGGCCAGTGAAGAACCCGGATCAGTCCAGAACAGGTTGTAACCCCGTAGACCAAAATCCTGACCTCCAGCCGGCGGAGCGCCGGTTTCTGGGTCGATAGCCGGGCCTGCTGCCACATTATCAGCGGATATTCCGGCGATCCCCATGCTTTGCACGATCTGTGCAGCCTGTTCACCCGAAACAACGAGAGTCTCGAGTCCTCTGGGCCGGGTCAGGGAAGTTCGCGAGGCGTTGGTCCATATCCCCGATAAATCGGGCCTGTCAGAGGATTGGGCCAGTCCGGAACTGGAAATGAGAGAAAATGATAAACCTAGCAAGGCTGTTAACACTGTCTTCTGGTTTATTTTGAACATGATGAGTCTCCTGAGTTCTGCGGGAATACGTATAACCCTACAGGATATTTACTACCGGTTAGAAGGTATTCCTGTCTGGCTTGTTTGTAAAGCCAGTCTATTTTCAGGAGCCGTAAAGATGCCAATTTAATGAGGTAAATCAATCGGCTGGAATTGTAGTCGCCCTTCTATTTGCTGGCCTGAACTTTCTGACAGTTCCAGCAGGCGTCGAAACTGCCATCATTCTCTTTGTTGCACTCAATGCAAACCCATGAGGGCTTGGGCTCAGGATTTTCAATTTCATTTTCAATAATAGCCGATGCCTTTTCAAAGTCCTGATCGTGCGTTAGCCAAAGCTCATGAAATATATTGGAGATGCCGAATCTCGCACTCATGTTGCTTCCATGTTCATTTTTGACGAAGGATTCAATGTCATTGAGTGCCAGTACATTCTTGGCTGAATGCAATATTGCGATATTGTCGTGTTTATAGATAAGTTTCATATTCAAAATTGCCTAGAACTCGTGCTTTGATAATAAAAGACAATCCCAACTATTGACCACTTACAATATAGCCTTGCTGCCTTAATTGGGCTAATAGCCCCTCAGGATGAGCTATTTCCCGCATCGGAAAATTGGCGAAGCTTATCTTGTTATTAATGAGGGCACTCTCAACCGATTTAACCCATTGTGCGTGGGTCTGCTCAATAATGATTCTTAGTTCTTCGCTATCAAAAATTGATTCTACACAGACTTCTCTTCTGTTGGGGTAATCAAGTTCTAACAATAGTTCTGCATCTCCATCTGCCCAGGCGTTTGCCCGCACGATCATTGCCTGCAAATCGGTTTCGATGGTCTCCAGCGTAGATTCCATGCAGGTTATTTCCGCATCCATTAGAATATTTTCATATCCCTGAAAAAGTATCTTGGGATCCAGCGAATTGTCCTCATGAGATATCATTGAGGCGCCTTGTCCTCGGGCAATCCTACGCAGTCTACTGCTGACTTGTCGATCGAAGGATAGACCGACCGCATCTCGCGCCGCACTAAAAAGTTGGCTTGCCGCTGTTGCCGGTCGAAGATTGAGGAGCTTATTGTCTCTTGGCGCGTAAATTGATTTGACCTCGAGGAAGCGCACGTACAGTTCTTCAGGCAATACATCTTGCAAAGTTTTCCCGTCGGGGAGTTTTTGAATTCTACTGAGTGTTCTCATAAGTGAGATTGCCTTGAATGGATTTCTCTCGAACGAGCTGACCCGTGGAGGCGATATATATTCTTCAGACTCAGAAAGAATAAATCTCACACTGGCAGGATCCCATCGCAGCCTTTTCGGTAGATAATCCAGTGTGCCAAATACCCATAGCACGTTGCCTTGATTGCTTACCTTCCACAGTGGAGGTCCGGGACGCTTGCCGGTGACGACCATTCCAAAAAGTTGAGGATCTTCATCAGCCCCATCCGCAAAAGCCGGATACTGGAGCATCAGGATAAATACACTGACTGTAAGAACTAGAAGAGACGACCGAACTCTATTGGCAGAATCATAGGCCTGATTGTAAGGCATTTTGTTCTCCGCTGATGTCAGTCATCGGTGAAGCGTAGTCTTGCCCGCCACAACATGGCGGCGAGTCCAAAAAACAGTGCAGCAGACACCAGCCCCCCGACTATTCCAGCAGTGCTGTCTTCCGAATTCATATAGCTCCAGATAAACATACTGAAGGCGATCTGCAGGACATAGGCTTCCGCCCAGGGATGCATCCAGGATTTCATCTTTATAAAACCATAGGTACCGGCGCCATAGACCAGCCAGTGCAAGATCGCTCCGCCCTTGGCAGCCCAGCCGGTGAACATGATGCCGAACCAGACTTCCTGGTCGTCCGTGAGGGGCTTGAGGAATATATCCCAGGGCAAATAGATGAATGTCATGTAGCCACAAAAAAATAGCAGGCCATTCATCCAGAGCGGGCGTGACCGGTATTGATTTAACAGAATTTCACCAA
The DNA here is from genome assembly GCA_003451715.1 of Gammaproteobacteria bacterium. Classification (GTDB taxonomy): domain Bacteria; phylum Pseudomonadota; class Gammaproteobacteria; order Pseudomonadales; family Pseudohongiellaceae; genus UBA9145. The sequence continues at coordinate 4,597 of DMJN01000223.1, forward strand.
ATTTCATTGGCAGCAACACCTCTCTATTTTTTTGGGGATCGGAACCCCATGAATACATGTGGTACTGATCACCGACGACACCAGATCACCGACCACTCCAGATCTCAATCCTCTTCTACAACCGAAAGACCCTGCCCATCCGTCATCGGAATGTCGCCCAGTGCATCGAGATCGATGCCTTCAATACAGGCGACATTGAATCCATACTCATCAGGAGCCGAACGACGCTGGTGATGTGTATAGATGCCGCTTACGGAACAAAAGTAATGCTTGGCAATCTTAGTATTCCATTGATACAGGCTCAGCTGATCTTCACCCCTGGTGATTGTCAGCTCCGTCAACCGAGCGGTGGCCATCGTCGCAGCTTTCTTGCGACACAGGGAACAGCTGCAGCGCCTTAGCCCATGCAGACCTTCGGGGTATCCACTTCAAACTCTACAGCGCCGCAATGGCAGCTACCTGTTAGTCTAGTCATTAGCTCAGGCTGACATGAGTGCCATTACGGCGCCGGCTGGATCTTCGATGACACAGAAACAGCTACCCGCCATGCGTCGCGGCCCGTCCAACACCTTGCCGCCCAGTTTCTGGCATTTTTCGGCGCTATCCTTGACGTCTGCGACTCGCACATAGATCAACCATTGGCTGGGCAGATTTGCATTACTGCCGCGGGCATGACACACACCCGCCACGGTATCGAAGCTGTCAGGCAGGTTGATATTAAAGTCACTGTACGCACCCATGTCGACTTCACTGCTATCCCAGCCGACCACGGAACAATAGAAATCCCTGACCCTTGAGGCATCGACCACCGTAAGATCCATCCACTCTATGCGCCCGATGTTGGAGGGTTTCTCCTCGGTGGAGGCTTCCTGACTTTCATCGTTGTTGTCATCGCTCATGATGCTATTCTTCCCCCAGTACATTAGTTGGCAACCCATCCAGGCTCACCGAGTTTTTTTCACGCCAGTAGTTTTCAATTCCTTCGTCGCTTCTGGCTGCGATCCATTTGTCCATGTTGTCTCGCTGTTCCTTGTAATCATAAAGAGGTACACCGAAGCCACAGGATGTCTGTGCCATTTCGATGGTGAAATCTACGTACTGCCGTGCGGTGGAGTGAGGATCAAACAGTGCCGATAGTTCGTCCCATTGTGGATCACGTGGGTGCACTGCCTGCGCCTTGCCATACAATCTCAGAATCTTCGGTGCACCATCGAAGGCACAGAACATGAGAGTCATGCGGTCATTCTGTAGTAAATGTGCCGCGGTTTCATTGCCGCTGCCGGTGATGTTCAACCATACGATGCGATTAGGATTCAATACTCGCAGTGAATCGAATCCCTTGGGCGACACGTTGACGGTGCCATCACTCGCTGCAGTGCCGACGAAATAGATTTCCTGGTGTTCGATAAAGGCGATGATCTCATCGGACAATTTTTCATAGCGCTTCGCCATGACTTCCCCCGTGCTTGTAGAAAATTGGATAAATGGATAAATGGGATCAGAGACTGAGATATCCCCACATAATCCACTTGCATAATACCAATTCCATGTATGACTGTATGCTGTTCAATGCCTCTTCAATCGCGTTTCCCGGAAAGGAAGGCGTGACTTAAATAGAGATAGCTTTCATTCTTCTGATACCCTGACCCCAGTTATTCGCAACTTTTGCTAGAACAGATACTACAATACGCATAAGATTAAACAGAAACTAACGGTAGGTCATTCCAATGAACTTGGTATTTGTTGGCGGCTCTGTGCGAAGTGGTACAACCATTTTGCACAAATTCCTATGTATGGATAGTGAGGCTGCACGTCGACTGGCTGAACCTTCCTATCTGCGAATGCTCGTAACTACCTATCAACAAGCACTGCTTGATTTCGAGAATGACACATCCAGTTACTTTAAAGACCATGAAGATTTTAGAAAATTCCATGCCTTGCTAATCAACCAGTTTCTCGACCGGACCATGTTGGCTCACGCACCAGCCAGACACCTGGTGTTGAAAGAGCCTCACCTGACCCCCTGTTTCCTTATGTGATCGAACTTATCCCTACATGCAAATTTGTCATAGTAGTCAGAGATCCTCGCGACATAATCACTTCAATGATAGAAGTGGGAAAACGAAAGCAGGAATTGGGTGAACAGCATTTCTTCCAGAAACGCGATATCAAACATCTCTGTGAGTACATCAAGTTCTTCTACGCGCCGGTCTTTTCTTCGGCCAATCAGGAATTCTTAGCCAAGGTGGCAGTACTCAAGTACGAAAATTTGATCAACAAGCCGGAATCTATACAACAACAACTGCGACAATTCACCACTATGAAATTGGATTTCGACGCACGTACCGAGGTACCTGAAGACGGCTACCTTGAGGGACCTAAACCCCGATACAAACCCTGGAGAACTAAGCTGAGTTCGGGGGGATTGAGTGATAAATCTATTGGTAGCTACAAAACCATATTGAGTGACGAAGAGGTTGCGAGGATAGAAGTAGAATTGGGCGCTTTTATGGAGCGCTTTGACTATGCCTGAAGAAAGTTTTGCAGTCGCTTCGAAATCACAGCTTGCGAGATCAACACGGCACAGGAACTCTTTTCACAGCTCGAGTAGAAACTATCGATGGCGATTGGAAAAGCCCCCTGATTCTCCTTAACTGGGCGCGCAGGACCAATGAACAATCCGGTTCGAACATCTAAATCAATTGGAATTGAAAATTTCATGCTTGGGAGTTTTTGGTTGCCGAAATGAAGTACAAATCCCATCGTAGTCCCACTCCACCTGACCCCATACTCTTCTCTGCTCAGTGGTTCATTGCCCGGCAGGAAGACTGAAGACGTAGAGTGCATTGCCGGTGCTGGGATGGCGCACATCCGGCGCTATCACCCGCGGCACGGTGCGGGGACTGACGCCACGCGCGCCCAATGCAGCTGTCACGGCGATATACTGCCTGCCATCAATAGCAAATGTGACGGGGTGACCCTGTACCGAAGTTCCCAGGCGAGTCTCCCAGAGAATCTCGCCATTACGGACATCGAAGGCGCGGAAGCGGCGGTCGAGATCCCCCACGAACACCAGATTGCCAGCCGTCGATATGGTACCGGTGAGGAAGGCGGCGCGCTGTTCATAACTCCAGCTCTCGGTCATGGTATCCACGTTGTAGGCCGCCAGTTTACCCATGTTGCCATCGGAGCCCGGCATTTCGAACCAGCGGCGATTGGCGGCAGTTCCTCCGGCACCCTGTACCAGGGGCACTTCGCGGGCGGCAATTTCCAGGCACGACTGGCTCAAGGGCATAATCAGGTTGGCAGTGGGTTCGTGGTAAGTCATGGAATGCCAGTCTTTACCACCGGCAGTGGAAGGGCACACCGAAATCCACTGGTCGATCTGGGCGTTCTGTATGTCTTGGCGGTAAGTCACCTCACCGGTATCAGCATCGATGTTGGTGAAGGCATTCTGAAATACGGTTTCAACATGAGAGATAAACTCGCCACTGACGCGATCGTGCTTCCACAGAATGCCGTGCTTGCCAACCGAAAACACCAGCTTGTCGTCGCCACGGTCGATCAGTACACGTTCGAAAACCTCATCCAGATCCAATGCCTCGGCCGGTACGTGCTGGAAATACCAGTCCAGTTCACCGTTGTCCACGTTGATTGCAACAGTGGAGTTAGTGAACAGGCCGGCATCATAAATTGACAGCGAGCGCGAGGCCGGCATCCAGGGTTTTTGTTGTGCGGTTCCCCAGTAGGTGAGGTTCAATTCCGGGTCGTAGCTGCCGGTAATCCAGGTCTCACCACCGGCGCGGAACAGATCATCGATACCCCCCCAGGTATCGCCGCCGGGTTCGCCGGACTTGGCCACAGTAACGAATCTCCACTGAAGTTCCCCGGTGTTAGCGTCGTGGGCACTGATGAAGCAGTCTTCCTCGAGAAACCGCGAGCAGTTAATCAGACCCTGAATCACCTTCCCGTCGGCAACGATCGGGCCGCTGGAGTTTCCAAAGCCAAGGCCGCTGTCGGCTATCTGAGTCTCCCATACCTGCTCACCGTTACGTGCGTCCAGTGCGATCAGCCGGGCATCGGTAGTGGCATGGATAATCTTGTCGTTGTAGATGGCGATGTTACGCATGTCCTGGCTGTTTGCTGGCCCGGCATGATGTTCCCAGATCAACTCGCCTGTCTTGCCATCCAATGCCTGGATGATGTTGCTGGTATTTATCAGATAGATAACGCCACCATAGACCAGCGGTGAGGGTTCGGAATCGCCATCGTGCATGCTCCATACCCACTCCAGCCGTAAGT
>DMJN01000225.1:0-6267 GCA_003451715.1 Gammaproteobacteria bacterium
ACAGCCGGAACCAACGGGCAACATTCCTATTTCCAGTTACTGCACCAGGGTACCAATTTCATCCCGGTGGATTTCATCGCCTTTGCAAAGACTACTGCTGACGACAAGCAATTAGCGCAGCACCATCTACTGGCCAATTGCTTCAGTCAGAGCCTGGCTCTGATGCAGGGGCGAGACGAACCGGGTGCGCCACACAAGCATGTGCCCGGCAATAAATCCAGCAACACACTGCTTATTTCCGAACTCAATCCTTACAACCTCGGCAGCCTGATTGCATTGTATGAACATAAAGTATTCGTGCAGAGTGTCATTTGGGATATCAATGCTTTCGATCAGTGGGGCGTGGAGTTAGGCAAGATACTCTCAAGGGACGTATATACCTCATTGCTTAATGACAATTCCGACAACCAGTTTGACGACTCGACGTGTGGGCTGATAGAGCTTGTTAAGCAATGGAGCGAGCAGTGAGCCATGGAAGTTTTCCCTAACATTCGCAAAGGCTGCAGTGAAGACGAAGATTGGTTATTCCAGTTATTCCGCAAAACCATGCAAGACTATATCGATAAGGCCTGGGGTTGGGATGAACTATTGCAGCGGGAAGGGTTTGTTACATCACTGCCTGCACGAAATTTCGCAATTCTGGAACTGAACGGCACGTCGATCGGCAGCTATTACCTGGCCGACAGAGCTAACCACTTTCTACTGGAGATGATACTGGTGGCTCCCGAAGATCAACGCAGGGGCTTCGGCAGCCTCATGATGAAACAGATCAAACACCAATCCAGGGAACATAACAAGCCTGTCTGGTTAAGCGTATTAAAGACAAATCCTGCTATACAATTTCATCTGGTGAATAGCTTCCGTCAGGTCGAAGAAGATGAACACAGCATCAGGATGATGTGGCCCTGATTAATTGCAAGGTAACAATATCCACACCATCCACGCTTGTCGTGCGCAGTGATTCCTTAAACCCGAATTTCTCATAGAGCTTGATTGCCGGTGTGTTTTTAATAGCTGTCCTTACCCGTACGCAGCTCTGTGGCGTGGAATCCAGAAAGCCCTGCAATAGCCGGCTACCGAGCCCCCTTCGCAGGATCCGTATGCAGAAGTAAATGCGGCTGGGACATGGGATCGACTAGTTATCTGGAAGAGCCAGGGATCGATAGTGTTCGACCACGGGAAACGGTTCGTAAAAATGATGTAGCAGCTCCCGCCACTGCTGATATTGCTGCGAGCCTCTGAATCCTTCGGTATGGGCTTCCAGAGTCTCCCAATTCACCAGCAGCAAATAGCGATTAGGTACTTCGACGCATGATTTCAGCTCATGTGACACATAACCGCACATGCCGGAAATTATGGACTGGGCTTGTGCGAAGGCGATTTCAAATTCATCCTGCTTGCCCGGCCTGACATCGAGTATGGCCACTTCAAGAATCATATGGCACTCCGTATGCCCCGAGGTAAACAAAAATCAACCGCTTCTGACATTCCCAGTACCAGATTTATGGAGACTAAGACAGAGAGAAATCCAAATTAGTTCATGGTTCATCCGCGCCAGGAACAGTTTGATACTGCGGGAGATCTACATTGGATTCTATCCAGGAGATCTTATCGACCACAAAGATTTGCATCTTTGGTACGAGCACATCGGGATCTTCCAGAGATGCCAGCGTAAAATCGATATCCTTCTCTCGTAGCTGGTTTTTGTACGTCAGACTGCAGCCACATTGCTTGCAGAAACCACGTTCCACGCCGGGTGAGGACTCATGAATCGACATGTTCCCGGCAGTAATTTCGAATTTGCCTACTTCAACCGATCCCCACGCTACGAAAGGAGCCCCGGCAGCCCGTCGACAACTTTCACAATGACATAGACACAGATTTCGCACCGGCCCGGTCGCGGTGTATTTGATTGATCCACAGAAACAGGTTCCGGAGTAAGTTTCATCTGACATAGGCAGCCCTCGTTTCAGAATGCACGCCCCTACTCTACAACAAACCTGAATCGGGAGCAGGGGTCAATTTCATGCCTGGCAGCCATCCAGTTGCAAATCCTTAGCCACGAGATCATTACCAGCTAAATTCATTCTCACTCGGCGGGCGATTGGGCCAACACATAGATCTGGGTTTCTACGGTGCTGCCGTCGTCCAGATGCGCCAGGGTGGTGACACGCTGGTAAGCTGAACCCTCAAAATCATCCAGCCGGCTCCAATGGTCGATTAAGTCCTCGGAGCTGAACAGGAACCCTCTTACCGATTCACCATGCTCCCCAAGCACGATGCCCGGACAACCGAGCGGGGCACCCCAGCCCTGATCGTACAGGATGCCTTTCACACTGGCCTCCTACCATTTACCGGTCAGGTCTGCCAACATATGCTCATTGGGGTTTCCCGGAGCCAGCGTCCCATAAACAAACAGCTTAATCATCGATAGTGTCTCACCTGTGCCTGATTTGTGACTTGGCTTTTACGCACTGCAATCGGAGCCGCTATGGTATTCCTGAATCTGGCAATGCGCATTCGGGAAGCAGGATAGGAATCATGCAAGGCACTGTATACACAAGCTAAGAATCTTCAGGACTTGATCAGCTTAAGCAGCTCATCGGTTTTAGTACGCATGAGATCTTCGTCACCACGGGACTCGACGTTTAAGCGAACGACTGGTTCGGTGTTGGACATACGTACATTAAATCGCCAGTCTCCAAACGACATGGACAGCCCGTCGGTGTGATCCACCTGGTCGGCCTGGCTAATGTAGGTCTGTTCAATCGTTTCTATCAGCTTTGCCGGATCATCGATGGTATTGTTGATTTCGCCGCTGGCGGGAAAAGCCTCCATGCGCTCATCGACTAATTCAGACAGGGACTTCCCCTGCGCGCCCATGAGCTCCACTACCAGCAACCAGGGCACCATCCCACTGTCACAATAAAAGAAATCTTTGAAGTAATGGTGGGCGCTCATCTCGCCGCCGTAGACTGCATCTTCGGCACGCATGCGCTCCTTGATGAAGGCATGCCCGGTCTTGCATAGAATGGCATTGCCGCCATTAGCCTCGACGATCTCGATAGTATTCCAGGTGAGACGCGGGTCATGCACGATACCGGCCCCGGGGTGCTTCTCCAGAAATGCCTGAGCCAGCAGACCGACAATGTAATAGCCCTCGATGAATCGGCCATCCGCATCGAAGAAGAAACAACGATCGAAGTCACCATCCCAGGCGATCGCCAGATCGGCATCATTCGCCTCGATCGCATCGATAGTGGGTTGGCGATTCTCTACCAACAATGGATTGGGAACACCGTTGGGGAAATTGCCATCTGCAGTGTGATGCAGCTTTATAAATTCAAACGGTAGATGTTCCTGCAGTAGATCAATGACCGCTCCCGCACCGCCGTTGCCGGCGTTACAGACAACCTTCAGGGGCGCGAGCGATTGTACATCTACATAGCCTAACAAGTGTTTTATATAATCTGGTTTGGTGTCTTGCTGTAGAACGGTTCCTTTTACTTCTGGGTCGGCAAATACATTGAGCTCCGCCAGGCGTTTGATTTCATTCAGCCCAGAATCTCCACTGATCGGTTTCGATTGCTCCCTGACCAGTTTCATGCCGTTATAGTCTCTTGGATTGTGGCTGGCGGTGACGACGATGCCGCCATCGGCCTGCAGATGCGAGGTGGCGAAGTACACTTCTTCAGTACCGCACTGGCCGATATTGATTACATCCACTCCGCCATCGATGAGACCTGCGATGAGCGCCTCACTCAGCTCCTTGCTGGTCAGGCGAATGTCGTAGCCCACCACAACCACGGCCGGCGTCAGGAAATCGACATAGGCTCGGCCAATGCGATAAGCGATGTCCTCATTCAACTGGTCGGGAATGCGGCCTCGGATGTCATAGGCCTTGAAACAGCTAATCTGGTCACTCATGAATCAGGCATGCTCAAGAATTCTGTCTGGCAAAAGTGTAATTAGTAGCATCGATAAAACCGCCAACACTGCCACAATCGAAACGGCGCCCCTTGAACTTATAGCCAATGACATTCCCTTGCCTGGCCTGGGTAAGTAGGGCATCGGTGATCTGCATCTCTCCATTTGTTCCCGGCGGTGTGTGTTCAATAATCTCGAATATATCCGGCGTCAGAATGTAACGACCGATGATGGCAAGATTGGTAGGTGCATTCCCTGGAGCGGGTTTTTCAATCATATTACTGATACGAAAAATTCCATCGGCTTCTTCTTCGCCTTCGCCTTCGATTACTCCGTAGCGATGAGTCTCTTCCTCGGGCACTTCTTCTATAGCGACAATGCTGCACTGGTATTTCTGGTATAGCTTCACCATCTGAGTCAGCACAGAATCACCCTCGGCAACACAGTAATCATCGGCAAGAATAACCGCAAATGGTTCATTTCCGATCAGACTGCGTCCGCTGAGAATGGCGTGACCCAGGCCCTTCATCTCAACCTGACGAGTATAGGAAAATGTGCAGCATTCGATTATCTCGCGTGTATCCGCCAGCAAAGCTTCTTTATTGGAGCCGGCGATCTGGTGTTCCAGTTCATAGCTGGTATCGAAATGGTCCTCTATGGCTCGCTTGCCGCGACCGGTCACAATCGCCATACCAGTAATCCCAGCCTGCATCGCCTCTTCCACTCCATACTGAATGAGCGGCTTGGTGACAATGGGCAACATCTCCTTGGGCATGGCCTTGGTCACCGGTAGAAAACGCGTACCGTAGCCGGCCGCAGGGAATAAACACTTATTGATTACTGACATATCCTATTATTCCGTCCTGCGTCTATGAGCTTGCTATTCATCGATGCGGCCATACTGGTCCTCAAAACGAACGATGTCATCTTCGCCCAGATAATCACCGACTTGAACTTCGATTATTTCTACTGGCGATGTTCCCGTATTGGCTAGCCTGTGTTTACTGCCCAAGGGAATGAAGGTGGATTCATTTACAGCGAGTTCAAATTCACTGTCGTCGCAGGTAATTTGCCCAATTCCCTTGATTACTGTCCAATGCTCTGCCCTGCGATTGTGCAATTGCAGTGAGAGAGTTTCGCCAGGATTCACGATGATGTGCTTTACCTGGTAACCCTCGCCCATGGCCAGAGACTCGTAGGAACCCCAGGGTCGATAAACCAGTTTATGGCTGCTGCTCTCTTCCCGCCCGACCTGCTGCAAGTCATCGACTAATTGTTTGACTGCCTGTGCCTGTACTTTATTGGCAACCAGTACGGCATCGGCGGTCTCGACAATGATCGCATCATCCATGCCAACGGCTGCAACCAAACGGGATTGTGACTGGATATAGCTATTTTTAACGCCCTTGGTTAATACATCACCGCTGATGACATTACCTCCGCTATCTTTTTCATTCTCATCCCACACGGCATCCCAGGCGCCAAGATCGTTCCAACCAGCATCGAGAGGAATAATGGCGGCTCGTTCGGTGTGTTCCATGACGGCATAGTCGATCGATTCTGCGCGGCACTGCTTAAACAGCTCGGCAGGTATCTGCAGAAAACCCGCTGCCTTCGTAATTTCTGACGCTGCTGCCTGACAGGCCGAGTAGATATCTTCGGCGTGGAGTTGCAATTCTCGTAGATAGTCAGCCGCACGAAAAAGAAACATACCGCTATTCCAGGAGTAATTTCCCGAAGCCAGGTAGGATTCGGCTGTCGGCAGATCGGGCTTTTCTACAAATCGATTAACTTCATACGCCGTCGACTCTCTGATCTCAGTTCCTCGTTCAATGTATCCATATCCTGTTTCTGGGGCACCTGGCACTATTCCGAATGTTACCAGATAACTATCACTCGCCAGTGCAACACCCTGTTCGACTGCTTCATGAAAGGCCTGAGTGTTCTGAATAACGTGATCGGCCGGCAGCACCAGCAATTGGGTATCGGGATCTTCCGCAATCGCCAGGAAGGCGGCCATCGCCACGGCAGGGGCGGTATTTCTGCCAAATGGTTCTAACAAGATCTTGTCGCCGTCCCTGTCAAGCTGTCTTAGTTGTTCAGCTACCAGGAAGCGATGATCGGCGTTGCAAATCACCAGCGGTCCTCCGCACTCCGCAAGACCCTCCAGGCGCCCGAGGGTTGCCTGAAACAACGAACCCTGATGTTGTGGGAATTGTATGAACTGCTTGGGCAGTAGTGCCCTGGACACAGGCCACAGACGGGAGCCGATACCACCAGCGAGTACAACGGGGAGTAACATACATTTCACCTGTGAAAACAGGCGGCAATGGTAGCAAA
>DMJN01000225.1:6667-8009 GCA_003451715.1 Gammaproteobacteria bacterium
CAATTTGTTATCGATTATTTTGCCTTGGCGCGATAACATCGCATGCCTTGTAAACATGGCCCTGGAGGGCCTGAAGAAATCCATGAAACAAAGGAATGACAGTTTCACTCCCAAGAGCTCCTACGAGTTGCCAGAACTTGTGGAGTGCGGCTATGGCAGATTGTTTGGTCCAAATAATGCCAAGTTGCCGATAGACAACATGTTGATGCTGGACCGCATTACTAAAATCAGCAGCGAAGGTGGAAATTTTGATCGAGGTCAGATTCTTGCCGAACTGGATATCGTTCCCGATCTGTGGTTTTTCGATTGTCACTTTCCGGGCGATCCCGTCATGCCGGGCTGCCTCGGGCTCGACGCCCTGTGGCAACTGGTAGGCTTCTTCCTGGGCTGGAGTGGATTTCCTGGCAAGGGTCGCGCTCTGGGAGCCGGCGAGGTTAAATTTACTGGTGAGATTCTACCAAGCTCTAAGAAAGTCGTGTATGACCTGTCCATGAGTCGCATCATTCATCGAAAACTGGTGGTCGGCATCGCCGATGGAACGGTGGCAGTCGACGGCAAGATTATCTACACTACCAAAGCATTAAAGGTCGGCCTATTCACTCCGGAACAGTCATTTTAGGTTTCCACTACTGAGGTTTATATGCGACGTGTTGTAGTTACCGGTATAGGAATTATTTCCTGTCTGGGTAACGGAAAAACAGCGGTGGCCGATTCACTCCGAGTCGGACGCAGTGGGATTCGGCATAACGAATCATATGTGGAGATTGGCTTGCGCAGCCATGTCAGCGGCAGTATCGATATTGATACCACCGAACTTATTGATCGCAAATTACTCCGCTTCATGGGTGATGCCTCTGCCTACAGTTACCTTTCCATGCAGGAAGCAATAGAAGACGCCGGCCTGAAGGAAGAACACATCTCCAATGTCAGGACCGGTATTGTCGCCGGATCCGGTGGTGGTTCGCCGGAAGATCAACTGGAAGCTACCGACATAGCACGTGAGAAAGGAGTCAAGCGAGTCGGCCCTTATCGCATTCCTCGCACCATGAGTAGCTCCGTTTCTGCCTGCCTTGCGACATCCTTTAAAATTAAGGGAGTTAACTATTCGATTTCTTCCGCCTGTGCCACCAGCGCCCACTGCATCGGTAATGCAGTCGAGCTCATACAGCTGGACAAACAGGATCTGGTGTTCGCTGGCGGCGGTGAGTCCGAACATTGGACCTTGTCACACATGTTCGATGCCATGAGCGCCCTTTCTACAAAATACAACGACACACCCGATAAAGCCTCCAGAGCTTTTGATGCGAATAGAGATGGTTTCGTTATTGCCGGTGGCGGCGGC
>DMJN01000183.1 GCA_003451715.1 Gammaproteobacteria bacterium
CGCCATTGGCACGGTAGTCTTTTCCCAGCAGGGAATGCTGACCCGGTTCGTGCGCCGGGGCCAGAAATCGAAATTCACCCAGCTTACCCGGATTTCTGCCTCGACCACCGAGTTCCTGCCGCATCACAGTCCACCCGGTAATCATCTTCGCAAGACTGGTGACGTCTGCCTGTGTGTAGCCAGCATCCACCCCCAGCGTGTGTAGTTCTAGAATCTCCCGCGCAAGGTTCTCATTCAATCCACGATCGCGGCGCCGACCTGCCGGGGAGTTGGGCCCGAAAGACGAGTCATTATCCAGATAAATGAGCATCGCCGGGTGCTGCTCCACCGAGAGCAGCAGAGACTCGAAATCGCCACCAAGTTTGCTGCGGATCGCCTCATTCTCATAGGGCAAGGCAATGCGCCGCAATACCGCTTTGGTTCCGCCGGATACGGCCACAGTAAAATGGTTCGACCAGAAACGGAGCAATCGTTCTGCGAAGGGTTGCCTGGAGTCCACGGTGGCCTGCAATCGCAGGCTGTTGTTTTGCTGGAAGATCTTGTTGTCGGTGACGTTCTTGTTTCGCTGCGCTTCCATCACCGCAGCCTGACCGCCCTGTTGCATCAAATCGCGCCGTTCCCGACGCCAGTTGCCATCGGCGATCAATGCAGAGCTTGAATCTGGTAGCGCTTGCAGTGATGCGGGAAGGTTCTCGATATCATCTAACTGTGATTTCAGCCAGCCGCGAGGGTCGCTGTTGATATAGCGAAGTTCGCCTGGTCTCAGGCCGAGCCCGAAGTGATTGCCGGCTATGTAGCCCGCACGCTCCGACGAGTCAGAGGTGTTAGATGCTGCCATTTGTAGCACCTGTTCGGAAATAATTGTTTTCCACCATATACTTAAACAACGCAGTTGTCGCTAACCGGTTTACCTCCCTGCTCGAATATCCGGCTCACAGGAGGCAGCGAATGAAATGTACTGTATATTCGTTGCTTCTTTGTCTTCTAAGGATTGAAGATTTCTTGATTTCGCGCAGTGCAGCCCGCGATTTCATGGGAAACTATCCCGGTAGATTAAATTGTGCTGATTATCTAGTGAACGAGCCGCACAAAAGCAGGAGATGTAGTATGAAAACGCTGATGATTTTACTGGCTGCGCTGCTTAGCCTTCCAGTACTAGCCGACGTGGAAACGGAAACCAACAACACTGAGTCGACTGCCGATACGCTGACTTCAGGAGAACTCATGTCAGGTAATTTGAGTAATGATGACGACATCGATTACTTTGAGTTTAGTTTATCTGGCGTGGAAACACTGGAACTCGTTTTCGGTTCACCTAACGTCATGGGAACGGAAAGCCAGTGGTTGGTTATGGTGCAGAGAGTTGCGGATGGAATCCTAATCTTCCAGGAAGCGCTTGGCCCCGCTGCTGGATCTCCAGTAACGCGCAATATCGACATTGAAACTGTTGGTTTGTATTGGGTAATCATCCGCCCTCCGGGAGGCTCATTGGCTACTCCGACCGACGTTTATAACCTCACCATCATACCGGATAACTTCACCCCGATTCTGGGAACCATTGAAGGCGTGTGGCAAGATAATTTCAATTCGTACTACTCCATTCATGAGGGTGCAGGAGGTTTACTCTATATTGAACTTAGTACTGATCCGTTTGGATGGACTGCTTATCTGGGATCCAGGATTGAAAATAGGGCGGTTTTGGATCTGGTGGTCGGGCCGGGAACGGCTGAGCTGGAACTGACGTTTACAACGAATTCGATTTATGAGGCCAGATATATAACGTGCCAGGCTGAAGGGGGTGGCGCCTGTGCGGCAGAACCAGGAGAGCTTCTCTACACGTCCACGAAGGTGTTTGCTGATTAGGAACCGACATCGGCTGATCATTTATGAATAATCTATTCGACTTAAGCGACAGAGTCGCGCTTATTACCGGTGGCAGTCGTGGTCTGGGGCGGCAGATGGCCCTGGCCTTCTCGGAGGCAGGGGCGCATGTGGTGATTTCCAGCCGTAAACTGGAAGCCTGCGAATCTCTTGCCAGAGAGATCGAACAGAGTACTGATAGCCAGGCACTGGCCTATGCAGCAAACGTTGGTAACTGGGAAGAACTCGATGGTTTGGTCGATGCCGCATACCAGCACTTTGGCAGGGTGGATATTCTGGTGAACAATGCCGGCATGTCACCGCTGTATGATGAGCTGGTTGATGTAAGCGAAGCGCTGTACGACAAAGTGCTTGATGTGAATCTCAAGGGGCCTTTTCGATTGATGGCGCTGGTGGGTAGCCGAATGGCTGCAGCCGGAGGAGGATCGATCATCAATATCAGCAGCATCGCCGCAACACACCCGAGTCCCGGCGTCATTCCCTATGCGGCCGCCAAGTCCGGGCTCAATTCTATGACCCGAGGCTTCGCCAATGCATTTGGTCCGAACGTGCGGGTCAACTGCATACAGGCCGGCCCCTTTCTCACCGACATCAGCAAAGCCTGGGATATGCAGACCTTCGAGAAACGTGCCGAGCAGCGTATGGCGCTCAAGCGGGCTGGTCGGCCAGAAGAAATCATTGGCGCCGCGCTGTACTTTGCCAGCGATGCGTCGAGCTTCACAACCGGGGCAGTCCTGCCTGTAGATGGGGGCGATCGAGGCAGTATTTGAACCAGATCAGATTGGAAACAAGTCTTGTTTTGTCAGCTGATGAAAAAACCCACGCTGGGGGTGCGAAATGAGAGATCTGATCCCGGTTGCTCTGGTGAAAGAACTAGTGTTTACTTTTCCCCGTAATTTCCTTAAAGAAGATTCGAACTATATGAAATCGCTAAGCCGCCTGTTACCACTACTCGTACTTCTCTATTCCTGTTCCGACAATGCGCCATCGCAACCTACTGTAAGCTCTGCACCGAGTACACCAGAAACCGCAAGCGAGACAGGTGCAGCCGCAGATTTCAGCGCCGAGCGAAACGCCTATTTCGGCGATCTGCATGTGCACACCATGTACTCCTACGATGCATTCATCTTTGGCACAACCTCGTCTCCCGATGATGCCTATCAGTTTGCCAAGGGCGGTGCGCTGACCCATCCTGCGGGCTTCGAGATGC
>DMJN01000155.1 GCA_003451715.1 Gammaproteobacteria bacterium
TGTGTCGCTATCTCCACTAAAGCTGCCCTGAAAGAGATGATTGCTCCGGGTATTCTCATCATGGGTACGCCGCTGGTGGCTGGATTCCTGTTCGGTGTCGAAGCGGTGGCGGGAATCCTTGCAGGATCTCTGGTGGCGGGTGGCGTATTAGCTATTGCCTCATCCAACAGCGGTGGTGCCTGGGATAATGCCAAGAAATATATTGAAGCTGGCAATATGAGTGGTAAAGGATCTGAGGAGCATAAGGCTGCCGTGGTCGGTGACACAGTAGGTGATCCACTCAAGGATACTTCTGGACCGTCCCTGAACATTCTCATCAAGCTCTCGGCGATATTAAGCCTGGTATTCGCACCGTTTTTCGTGCAATTGGGTGGAATTTTAGTAGGTTAGACTGGCTGACCGAATGAAGAAGGGGTGCCCCTATTTTTGTGGGTGAGGACCCTTGTTCAGAGGGTCTTTAGTCTTCGCGCCGGGTCTCGAAATGGAAAAGCACCCATTCTTCATATTGGGTTTGATTATTGCTGGATAAATCTGTCCAATTTGTTTGTACATTTTCTACACATTGATAAATGCGAAATGAATCGGTGTCTTCGATAATCAGATTTCTCACCGAAGGGTTCAAAGTGTAATTGGAGACTTCAACCAGTTTCCAATTCCCGGCCATGGTACGCTCAATACATTCATTTCCCAACAAGAGATCGATATAGGGAAGTTCGATATCGGCATAGCCGAAGGAAGGTATATCAAGCGCCAGTTGTAGAGACACGGGTTCTGTATCTTCAGTACTTTTCGGGAAGACTATGGAGTTCAGGCGAATCTCACCTTGAGTCTGATTGAAGGCAACTATTCGCAATCCATCGTCGGTATTCTCTCCCCAGGCAGAGGAATAGATAGCAAACTTAAGCTCGGTTTCTTCTTGTAATTCCGCAGTTTCTTCTGCGGCGACAATGGCGACAGGGAAAAACAGCAGTAACCAGATAAATTTACGCATGCTTCAATTTTGACAGAGATCACAATAATTCAATACACCATTTATTCTATCGAGCGAATAGACCTCGTGTCATGTCTATTTTCTTTTCAAATTGAATAAATGATAATCCCGGCGACTCTGGCAGGAACGTGCCTGACACTATTTTGGCAGATTAACCAAGACTGATACCAACATGAATACATTAGATAACATTAAACATATTGTAGCCGTCGCTTCAGGAAAGGGTGGGGTAGGGAAATCTACCACGGCCGTAAACCTTGCCGTGGCGCTAGCAACTCAGGGTAAGAACGTGGGCTTGCTGGATGCCGATATCTATGGTCCCAGCCTGCCATTGATGCTGGGTGTGAAGCCAGGCACCAGGCCGCAGATAAGGGACCAGAAATACATGGTTCCCATATCTGCTCATGGCGTCGAGTGCAATTCCATGGGCTTTCTGGTGGATGAGAGTACTCCCATGGCATGGAGAGCACCAATGATTACATCTGCGTTCAAGCAGATTCTGACAGATACTGCCTGGTCGGAGTTGGACTACCTGATTGTAGATATGCCGCCGGGCACAGGTGATATTCAGCTGAGCCTGGTTCAATCTGTAAGCGTTAGCGGGGCAGTTATTGTCACTACTCCACAGGACGTAGCGCTGATGGATGCTCGCAAGGGCATCGAATTGTTCAGGAAAGTCGATGTGCCACTGCTGGGTGTGGTTGAGAACATGAGCACTCATGTGTGTTCAAATTGCGGTCATGAAGAGGCCATCTTTGGTACCGGTGGCGGAGAGAGCCTGTCCGAAGATTATGGCACCGAAGTGATTGGACGCTTACCACTGGATTTGACAATTCGTGAACAGACTGACGTCGGCTATCCTGTGGTAGCATCTAATCCAGCCCACGCAGCAGCACAAGCGTATTCGCAACTGGCGGAGAACGTGGATCGAAGAGTGGCGGAACTACACTCGGTGGCGTCGGCCGGACCTACAATAACCATAAGCAATGACTAGGCTTCATCGCTCAGGCGACACCCCGGTTGCTTAAGAAGAATAATCAGGGAAAGTGTTTTGGATGCTGTAAATGATTTTCTGATCTTTATCGATGGCTATCTTGGCAGTGCAATCTGGTTTCCCACTTTCCTGCTCTTGGTAGGGATATTCTTTACTCTCTATCTAGGCTTTCCTCAGATTCGGTATTTCAAACATGCCATCGGTGTAACCACCGGTAAATTCGATAAAGATGGTGCCAGAGGTGATACAACCCACTTTCAGGCATTGTCCACAGCGCTTTCGGGTACCGTTGGCACCGGTAATATTGGTGGAGTTGCACTGGCTCTGCACCTAGGTGGTCCGGCCGCGTTGTTCTGGATGTGGATGACGGCATTTTTCGGGATGACCAGCAAATTCGTTGAAGTTACCCTGTCCCACAAGTATCGCAACCAGACAGCGGATGGCACCATGGCTGGCGGCCCCATGTACTATATGGAGAAGGGCCTCAATGCCAAATGGTTAGCGATCATCTTCGCCTGTGCCACGGTGCTGAGTTCATTCGGTACGGGTAACCTTCCACAGATAAATAGTATTGCGGCGGGACTGGAGAGTACTTTTTCTCTGGATCCCTTGATTACAGCGAGCGTGTTGTCTGTATTACTGGCACTGGTCATCATTGGTGGTATTACTCGCATTGCCAGAGTCGCGGCGGCGATCGTGCCAACTATGGCATTTATTTATTTGATCGGTGCCTTCGCCGTGATCATTCCGAACCTCGCAAATGTGATTCCTTCCTTTGTTTCGATTTTCAGTGATGCCTTTACTGGTTCGGCTGCTACTGGTGGATTTCTTGGTGCGACTTTCGCTTATGCATTCGATCGTGGTGTGAACAGAGGGCTTTACTCGAATGAGGCCGGACAGGGGTCGGCCCCAATTGCACACGCCTCTGCACGGACCGATGAGCCTGCCGATGAAGGCATGGTTTCGATACTCGAACCCTTCACCGACACTATCGTGATCTGCACAATTACGGGCCTTGTCATCCTATCTTCCGGTGTATGGATGGAAAAGTTCGACAACGAGTTTCAGCGAGCCGACATGAATTTCGTGGCAGGCATTTATAACGAGTCCACTACATCCGATATTGAGGCATTGTTCTCCTACCTCAATGGCGACGAATCCACCGCTCGCGGCTATTCTGGCCAGATTGATCTGCTGGGGGGTGAGGTTCAGAACACGGATGACTTTACCCTGATTCATGCCAGGTCGTTTGCCGAGAACTCGGTGTACACCCGCGATGGTGAACCGATCAGCAGCAATGTCACTGTAGTGGATGGACAGTTGGAAGATACCAGCATTGTGGTCGCTGGCGAATCCTTGCTGCATTCGGTGCCCCTTACAACCGAGGCCTTTACGAGGGGATTCTTTGGTGACTATGGAAAATATATTGTGTCTGTGGGGCTAATGTTGTTTGCGTTCTCCACGGCAATCGCCTGGTCCTACTACGGTGACCGGGCTATGACCTATCTGT
Source organism: Gammaproteobacteria bacterium (assembly GCA_003451715.1). GTDB lineage: Bacteria > Pseudomonadota > Gammaproteobacteria > Pseudomonadales > Pseudohongiellaceae > UBA9145. The sequence goes on from DMJN01000155.1 coordinate 3,496, forward strand.
TTGGGACCGGCTCAGTGTTACCGTATCGAATTGTCTATGTATTGGCGTTCTTTTATGCGGCTCTCGCCGATACGACCATCGTCTGGAACCTGTCGTTAATTACAATTGTTCTGATGACGGTCCCGAACCTGGTTGGTCTGTTGTTTATGCATAGGGAAATGAAACAGACAGTAAAAGAGTACTGGGAGAAAACCGAGCATGGCAAACACAAAGCTTAATGCTGTTTTAAAACCTCAACGTACGACCGCTTCTCCTGGAAGTCTGATGTCTTCTACAATAGCTTGAACATCTTCCGGTGGTTCGGGTGTAAACTTGGCAACAGAGTAGGCGGCTAGCAGATTTGCCAGTGTTCCAAGTGTCCCTATTCCCTCCGGTGAAATGCCCAGCCACCAGCCCGCTGCATTGTCAGCAGCGGGATTAATGGTCTTGAAGTAAATAATATATGAGGCGGTAAAAATGAATCCGACCAGCATGCCGGCAATTGCGCCGTGCCTGTTCATGCGTTTCTGAAAGATGCCCAGCACAATAGCGGGAAAGAATGACGCTGCTGCCAGACCGAAAGCATAGGCGACCACCTGTGCAACATAGGCAGGCGGATTGATTCCGACGTAGCCGGCAACCAGCACTGCCACGAATATCGCGCACCGGGCATAGAGAAGTTCCTGTTTCTCGGTGATCGATGGCAAGAAGCTGCGTTTCAATAAATCATGGGCGACGGAAGTAGAAATGACCAGCAAGAGACCGGCTGCGGTTGATAAGGCAGCTGCGAGTGCGCCTGCCGCTACCAGCGCCACGACCCAGTTTGGCAAGCCGGCGATTTCAGGATTGGCTAATACCATGATGTCTCGATTGACCTCTAATTCATTGCGCTCGGCATCGCCGAGGTATTGAATCCTCCCGTCATTATTCTTGTCGTCGAACGAGATAAGGTTTGTAGTCTCCCATTTGCTGAACCATTCCGGCATTGCCGAATATTCCGCATTGTTCACCGTATTGATCAAATTGGTCCTGGCGAATGCCGCAACGGCGGGTGCCGTGGTGTACAGTATGGCGATAAAAATCAGGGCGAAACCAGCAGACCGACGCGCATCTCTGACATTGGGAACCGTGAAGAAGCGGATGATCACATGGGGCAAACCTGCTGTACCAAACATCAACGCAGCAGTAATGAAAAACACGTCCTGGGTAGTACGCTGCCCTTCGGTGTAAGTAGCAAAGCCGAGCTGTTCACTTAAACCGTCCAGCCGATCGAGCAAGTAACCCCCTCCGAATGCGTCTGTCAACTCGGCGCCAAATCCGAGTTGGGGAATAGGAATTCCAGTCATCAGGATGGAGATGAAGATGGCCGGTACCATGAAGGCAAATATAAGCACACAGTACTGGGCGACCTGGGTGTAGGTTATGCCTTTCATTCCGCCCATTACGGCATAGAAGAAGACGATAGCCATGCCGATGATGACACCCGTTGTTATGTCTACCTCCAGAAATCGGGAGAATACGATGCCAGCACCCTGCATCTGACCACACACATAAACAAATGAAATGACGATTGCACAAAATACAGCGATCAATCGGGCAGATCTGGAGTAGTAACGATCTCCAATGAAATCCGGAACAGTAAATTTGCCGAATTTTCTGAGATAAGGGGCTAGCAGCAGCGCAAGCAGTACATATCCTCCAGTCCATCCCATCAGGTAGAACGTGCCGTCACGACCGAGAAAGGATATTAGCCCCGCCATGGAAATAAACGAGGCCGCCGACATCCAGTCCGCTGCGGTGGCCATGCCGTT
>DMJN01000249.1 GCA_003451715.1 Gammaproteobacteria bacterium
GATCGGGTCTGAACTACTACATATTAAAGCACTTTGTGTGCCTGATATGCGACTCGCTCTAATCAGTGGCTGCAAACTGTATCTTAGTCAAAACAGATTCGTAATCTCTTTTTTATTACAAATAGAACTCAATGTTCAATCTTACAAATTTCCTGGTCGATCCTCAATAACTCTGTACCAACGTAGAGCTATTAATAATCTTGTGGGACTATTGAATTGATGAATCGTGCTCACGGTTGGATTTCGACATTTTGGATGAAAGATTTTCAAGTAGCTCTGAAATCTCATCATCACGAAATCGATACTTATCCATGTTTGGCAAATCAGATGCTTTCTTCAAGTACTCACTGCTGAGTTTATATTCGTGCTGTTTATAATGAAGCTGAGCCATATCTATATAAGCTTCCCATTCGCCGAATCTAGCCCCGGTGCGAAGAGATATTTCTAAGGATTCCTGCAAGTCTCTCAGAGCCTCACCAAAATTTTCAGTAGCAATATGAAGTCTGGCACGAGAATTAAGCCCAGTGGGCAAGTAAAGCCATTCATCCGCCGATTTAAAAAGCTCTACCTGTTTATCCAGCTGGATCTTGGCATTAATATGATCCCCAATCCGTAGAAATGTTAGCCCCAAGACAAGCAAATCGGTTGCAAGCAACGATGTAGTGTCAATTGCGACCTGCCAAGTTTTCTGTTCTCGCCATGCAAACGTTTTAAGCGAACGTTCTAATGCTTCTTGCTGTTTTCCTGTATCTAGTAGAAATTTACAGTAGTAAGAGCTAATAGTTGGTAAGGGGGGTGAGTCTACCGGTTGCAATTTATTCAATACTTTCTCTGAATGCTTGAAATTTTCTTTAGCTAAAGCGATTTGTCCATTTAAGTAATATACATAAGCACGAAAATTAGCTGCCATTGCAATTACAAGAGGGTTTTGCGATTTGCCTATTACTGCTTCCATATCATTCATAAGAGAAATTGCTTTAGGTAAATCCCCAGCAGCTATTAACATTGAGACTAGTGGCCCGGCTGCACTAGCCGCTTCTACCCATTGCTCATTCTGAACAAACCAATTAATACTCCTTAGAGAAGGCTCAACAGCTGCAGTAATATCACCCAAATAAATCAAATTAGTTGCAACAGATGAAAAAAGGTACCCTTGTGCTGCTTCGGACAATTCCTCTATTGGCTTATGCCATTCATTCACAAAAAAAACCTAATGCATGCCTGATCTGCATGGTGAGACCCTTCTGCAAAAATTGAAAATTGCCTTCGTTTTATTCGTTCATAGTAGACTTGGAATGCTTCTTCATATAATCCCGCATTTGTTCCATGTATCACAGCTCTGAACAACGGTTCTAGTTCAGTCATGTTTCCAGGGTTTTCCACAGCAACATTTTGAAGATGATCGAATATTAGCTTGTTGCCCCTTAACCAAATTGGGCATTCCTGTACTTTTAAATGGTTTGCAACGAAATCTCGTACAATTGGATGACAATCCAGTACTGTCTCGTTGTCGATCTCTTTAGCTGAAATTAGATTCGTGTCCTTCAATAGTCCTACAGCGAAGGCCCAGCGAGATTTCCGAAGTTTCACAAGTTTTTCTGACAATCTTTCGATAGTCTCAGAGGTGGAGATAGATTTAATAGTAGAAAGATTTACAGGCCGATCAAACATGCTGACCCAGTAAAGAAGCTCTAACTCAGGCGTGTTTTTAAACCATTTGAGATATGCTTGAATTAGATTACTAGCATGGTGGCCTAACTTCTGTTCTTCAACTAATGAATCAATGTAGTGTATTTTTTCAATTTCTCCTTCATATACAACTGCCAGATAACCTCCAAGTAGAGTTAAACTTAGAGCGTGACCAGAGTAGTATTCAGCAGCGTACTCCATCACTTTTTCGTTCCCATCCACACCCATACTTCTCAATAGTTGTTTACTCGCTCCTACTGATAACCGATTAAGATCTATTGTTGCGACTCTCCCATCCTCAAAAGGAACCAAATCTTCGACTTGCAATCGAGAAGTAATGACACACAGCCCATTATTTGACGCCGCCAACTCTCTGATCAATAGAGCGATTGCAGGATTTTCTATTTGGCCGCATTTTAGACCCGGTGGAAATTGCATAGGCTCCAATCCATCAAGAATTAGGAGCGTTTTGGATTTTCTGATGTACTTTGCGAGTCTGCTAGCTTTGGCCCAGGGTGTTCCTAGTGTGGCATCAGAATCTCCGAACCAGTCTAAAGCATGTTCAATAAACAGATCTCCAGAAGAATTTGTGTCACAAGACTCACCCTGCCAGTAAAATGACCATGCATAAACTCTTTTTGCAGATCCGTAATTTCGGGTATGTAATTCTGACAACCATCGGTTAGTTAAAGTACTTTTCCCGACACCGCCAAACGCAATCAACTGGACTATATTGATTGACTCATCTTCCCAGTAATTATTTAGTTTTTGGAGCTCCCCGTCGCGGCCAAATATTTCTAGATTAGTAATTGGCATGGTGGAAGTCGAAATTTCAGTGCTTGCATTCAAATCGCCGCTTACTTCTCTATCCTTTTTTTCTTTTACTCGCGATTCAAATTCTTCAAAAGCCAGTCCGAACCAATGTGGCGCCAGATCAAATTCTGACGCTATTTTGCTCAATTGGTATTGGGGAATGGAGTCTCCTTGACTCGTCGCTGTACCGCGACACCACCGACTAACACTTTGACGCGATACATCCAATACTCTAGCAATATCTGCATAGGAGTCGATCGCAGGATTGATTTGAAGCGCAAACAGTAATTGAAACTTTTTGGCAAGCTGCGGATGTTTTTTCATTGAACTCTATCCCGGATTCGTTGTCGATCCTTTGCAGAGAGCTATTTGAACGACGAAGCACAGTACAAATCATTCTTATTCAGGGGCAAGGAGCTACATCCGAGCACCCACAATCTTTGTGAGAGAGTAACGCAATCCTTTTCATCCGTCGAGCAGGATAGTCCGCCGGAATTTTCTAATGCTAACTTGGCAAGACCGATTAGAACGAAATTCATGCTGGTGGCACATGCTCCCGCCCGCAAAAAAGAGCGATCATCACTAGTCGTGTGATCGGTAACATCCACTGACCAAACGATCCTTACTGCAATCAGAATTCAATGTAGCCAGCAATTCTATTATCAGGGTTAACCCCTTTTTTGAGTCCCTCACGATTAACTCAATAACAACCCAATTAATCATCCTTGTTAGGGGGATCAAACCATGAAAAAGCCACACATCCTTACCATCCGAGCACCTCATTCCCAGTGGAGCTCCAGTTTCTGCCTGATTCTATGCATCAGCCTGCTAAGCCTGTTACTGGCGGCCTGCGGGAATCCGGTTAGTAATGAGAATAATACCCAGGTCGGCGGAGTGCAGACGAATACCCCGGGCACTACGCCCGTGACTCCCACCGGTGAGCGGGAGCAGCGAGTACCTTCTATTTCTATTCCAGTTCCTGGTAATCCGCGGCCGGTTCTGGCGGTGGAGGAAATCATTGTGCAGGTGGAGTCAGACGTCGACCTGGTGGACGCTGCTGCACCACGAGTACGTTCGGAGGTTGCCCAGGCCGGCGCCGCCCTGAGTTCATTGCAGCAAGTCGTCACTAGCAGTGCCGATCATTACGCCCGGCGCGATGTGGCGGAGCGCGTGTTGTACCACCCACAGCCTTACGTGGACCGGGAGAATTATCTCGACATCATCGAAAACAGCATTAAGAGAGTCAGTGACGAGCCGTTGTCTACCTTCAGCATCGATGTGGATACTGCCGGTTACGCCAATGTGCGACGCATGCTGACCCGGGAGGGTCGCCTGCCGCCTCACGATGCGGTGCGACTCGAAGAGATGATCAATTACTTCGACTACAGCTATGCCGCACCGGATGACCTGGAGAGTCCGATTGCCGTGCATACCGAATCCATGGTCACGCCCTGGAATCCCGATACCCATCTGTTAATGGTGGGCATGAAGGGTTTTGAACCGGACGTCAGTGAACGACCCAATGCCAACCTGGTGTTCCTGGTGGATGTCTCCGGCAGCATGCAGTCACCGGACAAGCTTGGCTTGGTGAAGCGTTCGCTGCAACTGCTGGTTAACCAGATGCAGGAAGACGATAGGATCGCCATTGTTGTTTACGCCGGTGCCGCCGGCATGGTGCTGGACTCAACCGCGGGCGATGAGAAATCCAGAATCATCAATGCCCTGGAATCACTGACCGCCGGTGGCAGCACCAACGGCGCGGCCGGGATTCAACTGGCCTACCAGATTGCCGAAGAGAACAAGATTGAAGACGGCGTCAACCGGGTGATCATCGCCAGCGACGGCGACCTGAATGTGGGGATTACCTCCATCGATGAGCTGAAGGAATTGATCACGAAGAAACGTGAGAACGGTATTGCCTTGACCACCCTCGGCTATGGCACCGGTAACTACAACTACTCCCTGATGGAGCAGCTGGCGGACACCGGCAATGGCAACGCCGCCTACATCGATTCGCTCTCCGAAGCGCAGAAGGTGTTGGTGGAAGAGATGCAATCCACTCTGCTGACTATCGCCAAGGATGTGAAGATTCAGATCGAGTTCAATCCGACCGTTGTCGCCGAGTATCGGTTGATCGGTTACGAGAATCGCCTGCTCAACGAAGAAGATTTTCGTAACGACCGGGTGGATGCCGGGGAAGTGGGTGCCGGGCATACGGTTACCGCCCTGTATGAAATCAGCCTGAAGGGCTCCCAAGGCACTCGCATTCCGGATCGCCGTTACGCGCCGGTTGCCGAGGCTGAGGCTGAGACTGACCTGGGGGACGAGCTGGCCTATGTGAGCGTGCGCTACAAGATGCCTGAAGAATCCCGCAGCACCGGGTTCGGCCAGCCGATCCTGCGCCAGGACCTGGCAGCAGATAGCGCCGATACCAGTGAGAATATCCGCTTCGCCGCCGCCGTGGCTGGTTTCGGTCAGCTACTCAGGGGTGGCAGGCACACCAGCGACTGGGGCTATGACGATCTGCTGGATCTGGCCCGCCAGGCCCGAGGCAGCGATGACCATGGCTACCGCAGTGAGATGGTGAAACTGGTGGAACTGGCGAAGGTCTTATAAGGGTTCTTATAGGAGTATCATAGTTCGAGTAAGAGTAGGAATAAGACCCCCAACGCCATGTTCAAGTTCTTAGACAGCAAGGTCACCGACGAGTCACTCATGCTGAAGTACCAGCAGGGTGACTCGGCGGCGTTTGAGAAACTCTATGGGCGCCACAAGGATCTGTTGTTCGCCTTTCTGTACCGCTCCCATGTGGATCTGCAGGCGATCGAGGAGATCGCCCAGGAAACCTGGATGGCGGTGATCAATGCCGCGGAGCGTTATCGGCCCACCGCCAAGTTCAAGACTTACCTCTATGCCATCGCCCACCGCAAGCTGGTGGACTTCTGGCGCAAGCACAAGATCGAGGTACTGGTAGACCGGGCGGATGAGAAAGGCGAGGCCATTGTTGAAAAAGTACCCGGACCCGATAAGCTCAATGCCAGCTCGACAGATTTGTCCATGGACCTGCTGCTGGCGCTGGAGACACTTTCAAAGGAGCAACAGCAAGCCTTTCTGCTCAGAGAGGAAGGCTTTACGCGACGGGAGATCGCGGTGATGACCGGGTCCAACGAAGAAACTATCAAGAGTCGTATTCGCTATGCCACCGCGCATCTGAAGCGACTACTCGAGGTGCAATATGCCGACTAAACAGCAAGCAGACGACGCAGCACTTTCCCGGCTGTTAAGCCAGGCCGAGCCGCCGCGCTCACCCCAGCATGTGGATGAGGCCGTGCTGCGCTACGCCAGGGAAAATGCTCCGGATACCGCAGGCCAGGCCGCCTCTTCATTCTGGTTTATAAACCGCCGCTGGATACCGGTACTGGCGACCTTCTCCGTCGCCGCGCTGGGGGTGTCGGTATCGCTGCAGATCTTCAGCCCCAATGAACTGGAGCAAGATGCCGTAGCTACCCTTAGTGAAGCCGAGTTCGGCTTGCGGCAGGAAAGCGTGGGCCTGCAGGCGCAGGCACCGGCTGATGAACTGGCGGTAGTCGCTGACGAGAACAGGCTGGCCCGGGAGCGGGTAGATGCCGGTGTAGTGTTTAACGCCGAGCCGCTCCAGGACGTCGATCAGATTGAAGTGGCTGCACTCTCTACACAGGACGCCGATCAGAACGATGTGGCCGCGCTTTCTACAACTTCAGCAGCGCTCGAAGAAGAAGTACAAATTGCTACGGCGGCCCAGCCTGCTGCTGCGCCTATTGCCATCCGGGATCAGGCCGTCGCCGCCCCGCAGGCCACTGCGCAGAGCAACCCTCGCCGCGCAGTCGCCAATACGGCGGTAGCCGGGCGGTCGGCATTCAGCGCCGATCTTGCCGCGATAGCGGTTGCTGCTATCAGCGAGGAAAACCTGCCGAATTTTCTGGCGCTTTTAGGACGGGTACTGGATGGGGCGCCGACAGTTGAAAGGGGTGCGGTGAGTGGCGACAGCACGCCACAGGCGCTCGTAGCACGCATGGTGACGCTGTATGGTGAACTGGTGGATGAAGGGGCGCTGGCAGCAGCCGAAGCCCGCTATGTGACGGTGACTGCAGGATTCGCGGACTTCGAACTGCCCCTCACGCTGGAAGCGGCGGTGAATCTGTTACGACCACTGGCTGACTAACCCCTAGGAAACGCGATCCTACATGCCCGGCTCGGAGGCCACCTGGCCGTCCAGTTCCAGCACGTAGATAAACAGGGGGATAAGTAGCTCGCCGAGTTGGGAGTCCATCATGCCACGCACCTCGTGCCAGTCCAGTCCCCCGACACCGGT
>DMJN01000014.1 GCA_003451715.1 Gammaproteobacteria bacterium
TCCGAGACAGGTTGCCATGACGCTTTCAAAAGAGCTTACCAACCACAGCCTGCCCGAGATCGGCGATGCCTTTGGTGGCCGGGACCACACCACCGTGCTACATGCCTGCAAGCAGATCACCCGACTTAGACATAGCTCGACAGATATCCAGGAAGACTACAACAACCTCCTCAGGACACTCTCCAGTTAATCCGTAACATATTGAAATATAAAGGAAAAAAAACAAAATGCATTTTGTAATTTCTCGTGAAGCCCTGCTTAGACCACTGCAAATGGTGAGCGGTGTTGTCGAGCGCAGACAGACACTTCCTGTTCTCTCAAACGTCCTCCTGGCGCTTAAGGACAGGGAACTGTCGCTTACTGGCACCGATCTGGAGGTAGAGCTGGTAGGGAGAGTTCAAGTCGATCAGGCGAACGCTGCAGGTGAGATAACGGTGCCTGCTAGAAAACTACTGGAAATCTGCAAATCGCTCACTGATGATTCCACCATCGAGATTGAATTGACCGACAGTAAACTCGTGCTTAAATCAGGCCGAAGTCGGTTTACACTTACTACCCTGCCCGCCTCTGAATTTCCTAGTGTTGAGGAAGAGCCCGATACATTTTCACTAGGCATAACGCAGACCAAATTGCGAGAATTGCTGGATAGCACCAGTTTTGCGATGGCGCAACAGGACGTACGCTACTATCTAAATGGCATGTTGTTCGAAGTCGGTGCAGAGTACTTACGAGTAGTGGCTACCGACGGCCATAGATTGGCTATGGAAACAGTGAACATGGCTAATTCTATCGATGAAACCCAGCAACTGATCCTGCCAAGGAAAGGCATTGTGGAGCTGGCTCGTCTACTGTCCGATGAAGGGGGATCAATAGATCTGACATTCGGACAGAACCATATTCGAGCAGCTATTCCCGAATACACATTTACTTCAAAACTCGTTGACGGCAAGTTTCCTGACTATAACCGCGTGCTCCCAAAAGGAGGGGATAAAGTACTGACCGGTGATTGCCAGGAGCTGCGCCAGGCTTTTGCACGAGTAGCCATTCTTTCCAATGAGAAGTATCGAGGGGTCAGGGTTATCTTATCCAGTGGCGAACTGAAGATCCTTGCAAACAATCCCGAACAAGAAGAAGCGGAAGAAATAGTCTCCGTTGAATACCAGGGAGACGCTTTGGAAGTTGGGTTTAACGTGAGCTACCTGATCGATGTCTTGTCCACTATTGCGAGTAGAAAGGTCAAAATAACCCTTTCAGATCCTAATAGCAGCGCACTGCTTGAGGCTGGCGAAGGCAGCGATGCGCTTTATGTCGTCATGCCTATGCGCCTGTAGTCCAAGGATCGCACCGGCCTGCTACGGCACTTTCCATGAGCACGATTAGAAAGCTCAATATCTCCGCGATACGCAATATTTTGCAAGCAAGCCTTCAGTTCAGCCCAAACATTAATATGCTTTACGGCGAGAATGGCAGCGGGAAAACCAGCGTGCTGGAATCGATCCACCTCCTCGCATCCGGCCGATCATTCAGAACCAGTAAAGCCGATACTCTGATTAATGACCAGGGGACTACATCCGTGGTGTTTGCGGAACTGACCAATGGTCACCAAATCGGATTGAGCCGAACTCGGCGGCAGGGCCACCAACTCAACATGGATAGTGAAAAACAAAGGAACTGGGATAGAGTGGCCAGAGAGCTACCAGTTCAGATACTGGATGCGAATTCCTTTCTATTGGTGGAAGGGGGGCCGAAAGCGCGCCGACGCTTTCTTGATTGGGGAGTGTTTCACGTGGAACCGCTATTTGTTGAAAATTGGCGTAAATCTCGCAAATGCATCGCCCATCGGAATTTCTTACTCAAGCAAGAAAGAACCGATTCTGATCAACTCGAGGCTTGGGATTTGGAATTGTGTCTCGCTGCACGGGGAGTCGACCGAGCGAGGTGCAGATATTTTGAGCAATTTTTACCGATCTTTGGACAAGTGTTCAGATCGCTGGCGGCGCCAATTGCGGACCAATTGTCACTGACGTACGCGCGAGGCTGGGATAGCGATAGAGATTTGGCCGAGATATTGGTTGAGAACCGTCAAACTGACCACAAATATGGGGCTACGCAAAGCGGCCCTCATCGCGCCGACATCCTGATACGCACTGGAAACCGGCCGGCAATCGAAACACTCTCTCGGGGCCAGCAAAAGACGCTAGTTAGCGCCCTGAAGATTGCCCAGGGAATGCAGCTTACCCGCACGCTCGACCGACATTGTATCTACCTGGTGGACGATCTTCCGGCAGAGCTCGATCGAGGAAATCGAGAAAGAGTCCTTTCCCAGCTGGTCGACCTCGGAGGACAGCTATTTGTAAGCTGTGTCGATCGGGAAGCGATGCATTTACCCCTGCCAAACAACCCCGAAATGGCAACGTTTCACGTGGAACGTGGTACAATAACGGCTTGATTTTCAATTAAATTATCCGATATTTAGGTATGTAGCCGAGCGTTGTCGTGTCGGCCCATTTCCTGGAGTAGTTGCATGACCAAAAAACGTCAACCCGAATACAATTCCGAGAGTATTAAAGTCCTGAAAGGGCTCGATGCGGTGAGAAAACGTCCGGGAATGTATATCGGAGATACGGACGATGGCACGGGTCTTCATCATATGGTTTTTGAGCTGGTGGACAATTCAATAGACGAGGCGCTAGCTGGATTCTGTAACGAAATACACGTGATCATTCATGTCGGGGAAACGATTACCGTAACGGACAACGGTCGTGGAATTCCAACTGAAATGCACAAAGAAGGCGTTTCAGCGGCCGAAGTCATCATGACTGTACTCCACGCCGGGGGCAAGTTCGACGATAACAGCTATAAGGTATCGGGAGGGCTACATGGAGTGGGGGTTTCGGTGGTGAATGCCCTGTCAGAGGAGCTGAAACTCACGATACGCAGGGATAGCCAGGTCTACGAGCAATATTATGAGAACGGTGTACCCCAGGCCCCTCTGGCCGTGGTAGGAGAAACCAGCAGTACGGGCACGGAGTGCCATTTCAAACCGTCCAATAAAACCTTTTCAAATGTTGAATTCCACTACGACATCATCGCCAACAAGCTGCGTGAGTTAGCGTTTCTTAATGCTGGAGCAGCGATAAAGCTTACGGATGAGCGTTCAGGAAAAGAAGGCCAGTACAAGTATGATGGAGGGCTGAGGGCGTTTGTAGATTACCTGAACAAAAACAAGGTTGCTCTTAACAAACAGTTCCATTTTATATCGGAGCGGGATAGTGACGGCATTACTGTCGAAGTGGCGCTGCAGTGGAATGATTCCTACCAGGAGAACATTTTTCCCTATACGAATAACATCCCCCAGCATGATGGCGGAACCCACCTGGCAGGGTTCCGAGGAGCACTTACCAGAGTTTTGAAAAGCTATATTGACAAGGAGTTGGCAAATAAAAAAGGAAAAGAAGTTGTCACAACTGGAGACGATGCTCGAGAGGGCCTAACGGCCATAATCTCCGTAAAGGTGCCTGACCCAAAATTTTCATCCCAGACCAAGGCTAAACTCGTTTCTTCCGAGGTCAAAGCGGTGGTGGAGCAGGAAATGGCGGCCCATTTCAATGATTTCCTGATGGAAAATCCCCAGGATGCCAAGCTCATTGTCAATAAGATGATCGATGCAGCTCGCGCCAGGGAAGCAGCTCGCAAGGCACGGGAAATGACACGCCGTAAAGGAGCCCTGGACGTCGCTGGGTTGCCGGGCAAACTGGCAGATTGTCAGGAAAAGGATCCGGCATTATCAGAGATCTACATAGTCGAGGGTGATTCCGCTGGCGGCTCAGCAAAACAGGGTCGAAATCGTAAAAATCAGGCCGTATTGCCGCTGAAGGGCAAGATTCTCAATGTAGAAAAGGCTAGATTTGACAAGATGTTAAGCTCAATTGAGATAGGTACGCTGATTAAGGCATTGGGCTGTGGCATAGGTAATGAGGAGTTTGCCCCGGAAAACCTGCGTTATCACAGCATAATCATCATGACAGACGCGGACGTCGATGGATCACATATTCGAACACTGCTATTGACGTTCTTTTTCAGGCAAATGAGGGAGCTGGTTGAGCACGGCCACATCTTTATTGCTCAGCCGCCACTTTACAAAATACGCAAAGGCAAACAGGAACAATACCTGAAAGACGATGCCGAACTCGCCAACCATCAAACTCAGATCGCCCTGGAAGGTGCCAGTCTGCACGTTAATTCAGATGCCCCCGGCATCGCGGATGATTCTCTCGAAGCCCTGGTTAAGCAGCATAACGGGGCGTACTCGATTATCAGCCGGCTCGCCAGGGTCTACCCCAGTGAAATTCTGGAAGCCATGATCTTTACTAGAACGCTCGCAGAAGCGGAGCTCAAGTCAGAAGAGAAGATTCAGCAGTGGGTTTCTGAACTGGCTGAGAGCTTGCAGCAACAACACCCCGGTGTAAGTGCTAACTATACATTACAGCTCCGTGAAGATCCGGAGAGATACCTGTTTCTCCCTGAGGCAACATTAAACCTTCATGGACTTGAGAAATCCTACAGTTTTAGCGGCGATTTCTTTCATTCCGGCGAATATCTGGCCATCGCCAGATTGGGCGAAACCCTTGGTGGACTTATAGAGGAAGGCGCTTTCGTGAAGCGTGGTGAACGCTCCCATGAGATTGACAATTTTGCAGAAGCTATCGAATGGCTAACCAACGACGCGATGAGAGGGCACTACCTGCAACGTTATAAAGGATTGGGCGAAATGAATCCTGACCAACTCTGGGATACGACAATGAATCCCGAAACCCGCCGAATGCTGCAAGTCACCATAGACGACGCTATCGGTGCCGATCAGCTATTTAATACCTTGATGGGAGATCAGGTCGATCCGAGAAGAGAATTCATCGAAAGCAATGCGTTGGCAGTAGAAAATCTGGATATATAGGAATCCTAAATCCCCTAAGCAAGTAATTGCTGCCGAATCCAATGTTCAATCTGTGTAGTTAACTCATTTGCATCTTTTTCCGCAGAAGGGACAGGCTCACCAATAACAACCCTGATAGTTCCTGGCCGTTTCAGAAATGTTCGGGCAGGCCAACAGTCACCTGCATTGTGAGCAATCGGAACGATTGGTGCACCGGCGGCCACGGCCAGTTTTGCGCCACCTCTCGAAAAACGCCTGATCTCTCCAGAACTCGAACGGGTTCCTTCCGGGAAGACTATAACCGAGTTTCCTTCCTTGATTCTTTCGACTCCTTGAGTGAGCAGGGACTTTACTGCCTCTCTAGGCTGCGCCCGATCGATTGCAATTGGTTTTTGCAAGCGCATTGCCCACCCCCAGAATGGAATATTCATAAGTTCCTTTTTGAGTATAGGCGACACGGGAAATTTCAATTTATAGAAAAGCATGGTTTCCCAGGAACTTTGGTGATTGGCAAGTATGACAACGGGCTGTTCAGGCATATTTGCCTGGCCAATAATCCGATATTGAATATTACAACTGATGCCTAACCAAATAAGTACGGCATTGCACCAGGTTGACGCAAAGATGTGTCGTCCCCGCTCGGGAGTAATCGGAAACAAAATTATAAACAGAGCCGACATGAAAATTGTGATCGGCACATAGCCCAAGTAAAACAAGAGTGAGCGGAAAAACAGTACAATAGAACTAGTCATTGCTGTGCAGAATCAACCTTTCGACAGCGGCAGCCAAATCATCAAAAACCGGAACAGCCGACTGCTTACCGCGCAGTAATTCCTGTTCAGTCTGTGCACCCTTGCCTGTTCGTACCAGCACGGGTCTCAGACCATAGGCTTTAGCAGCCTGTATATCCTTAAGGCTATCACCGACAAAATAGCAATTACTCAGAGAACAGGAATACTCTCGTTCGATCTGCTCAAGTAGCCCAGTCCCGGGCTTACGGCAGGAACAGCCATCTTCCGGCCGGTGGGGGCAATAGAATATTCCATCAACAAACCCCCCTGCTGCTTCTGCCATAGAACATAATTTATGATGAATATTCGCAAGAGCGAACTCATCAAACAACGACCGACCGAGGCCAGACTGATTACTTGCCACAGCGATTCTGAAACCCGCGCGATGTAACGATGCTATGGCGTCCAGGCTACTCGAAATGGGGATAAATTCTTCAGCTGATTTTATATACTCATCGGAGTCTTCATTTATGACTCCATCTCTATCAAGAATGACTGTTTTCATGGGGCAGCACGAGCGGCATCAAGATCGCCAGCTAATTGTTATGCAAATAGGAGATATCGGCTGATTGCAAGAATAAATTTCGTAATTGCTGCAGCAGCGCCAGTCGGTTTTCCTGAAGCGATTTGTCTTCACACATTACCAGCACCTCATCAAAAAACGTGTCCACGCTCTCTTTAAGTGAAGCTAGGGACTGTAAGCCATCTTTGTAAGAGCCTTCTTTAAACATCGGGGTCACTTCTAACACTTTAGCTTGCAATTCTTCAAACAATGACTGTTCAGCAGAGTCTTGGAGTAACTCCTGATCGACAGCAAGGCTTTGTATGTCCAGGCTCTGTTTTGCCAGCAAGTTCGAAACCCGCTTGTTGGCTGCGGCAAGAGCGACTGATTCGGGAAGATCGTTGAAGTTATGAACGGCAATTATGCGTTTATGAAAATCCAGCGGGCGTTGTGGCTTTAAGGCAAATACCGATTGGAACACTTCGCTGGAAATACCTTCTTCGAGGTACCAGGCTTTGAAACGATCCAGCATAAAATCGAATACTTCGTTGGCAGTAAATTGTTGTAACTCAATGCCTTCGAATCCGGTAACACTCAGCTCGATACATTCAAGGATATTCAAGTCCAGCTCTTTCTCAACGATGGTTCTCAATATTCCTATAGCTGAGCGGCGCAATGCGAACGGATCCTTCGATCCAGTAGGCGACTGACCTATACCGAAAATCCCCACTATGGAATCCAGCTTGTCGGCCAGCGCCAGTACAGTACCGGTTGTGGATTCCGGCAAGTTGTCACCGGCGAAACGGGGCTTGTATTGTTCGTTCAGAGCGTTTGCGAGATCGATAGGTTCGCCATCATGTAGCGCATAGTAATAGCCCATTAATCCCTGTAGTTCCGCAAACTCACTAACCATGCTGGTTAACAAATCGCACTTGGAAAGCCTGGCAGCGCGGGAACAGAGCGCCGCATCGCCATCAATCCGGTCTGCTATGGCTGCTGCGAGTTTCGCCACCCTTTCCGATTTGTCGTAAACTGATCCCAGTTTATCCTGAAATACAATATCCTTTAACTGGCTGGTTCTAGACTCCAGGGAGCGCTGTTTGTCGGTATCATAGAAGAAGCGTGCATCAGCCAGGCGCGGCCTGATGACACGTTCATTTCCTTCGATTACTTGGGAGGGATCCTTACTGACAATATTGCTGACAGCAATAAATCTCGGAAGTAACTGATCCTTGTCGTCCGTTACATAAAAGCATTTCTGGTGTGCCTTCATGGTTAGTATCAATGCCTCGGCAGGAACCTCGAGAAAATGTTCATCAAACTTGCCAGTCAGTACCACTGGGTATTCCACGAGGCTTGTGACCTCATCCAACAATAGTTCATCGATCACCGTTGTTGCTTCAGCCTTTTTGCCTTCCTCTATCACCAGTCGGCGAATGAGTTCTTTGCGCTTGTCGAAATCGGGAATGATGCCGCCGATTTCCTCCAGTAATTCTTCGTAGTCGGAGGCATCTTCAATCTGTATGGCTTCATTGTGATGAAACCGATGGCCGTAAGAGAAGTGGCTGGTTTCAACTCCCAGCACCACTGTAGAGATTATCTCGTTCCCGAGCATCATCACTGCCCAGTGCACCGGTCTGACAAATTCTTCCCGGGAGCTTCCCCAGCGCATGCGCTTTGGAATTGGAAGCTTTGCCAGGGCTGTCCGGATAATATCCGGCACTAATTCGCCTGTGGGCCGGCCTGATTCAGTTGTCGAGAAAGCGAGTTTCTCAATCCCGCCTTTCTCGGACCTGCTCAGGTCGGCAACATCGACGCCACAGGATTTTGCGAATCCCATCGCTGCCTGTGTAGGATTTCCTTCAGCATCGAAAGCAGCTTTTATTGCCGGACCCAGCCGGTCGATAAGTTTGTCAGCTTGCTGATCCTGCAACTGGCTGACCAGTACCGCCAGACGACGTGGCGTCGCGAAACTGTGTGACGCCTCGAATGCCAGTCCAGCCTGTTTCAAACCGGACAAAACTTGCTGCTCAAGTGCTCTTGATAACGAGCTCAGCGCCTTGGGGGGCAGCTCTTCAGTACCAATTTCAAATAAAAAATCGCGAGAAGACATAGCCGTTATTGATCCAGATACTCTTTTCGCAAGGCTTCAGTTGCCAGCGGAAATCCCAGGCTTTTACGGCTCTCGAAATAGGCTTCTGCAACCAACCTGGCTAGTGTGCGAACTCGCAGAATGAAGCGTTGCCGCTCGGTAACCGATATGGCGTTTCTGGCATCCAACAAGTTGAAATAATGCGAGGCCTTTAGTACCTGTTCGTAAGCTGGCAAGGCAAGGTTCTTTTCGATCAGGTTCTTACACTGTTGCTCATTATCATCGAAGTAACGAAACAGGATATCTGTATCGGCATGCTCGAAATTGTAGGCGGACATCTCCACCTCATTCTGTTTGAAAACATCACCATAGGTCACCAGCCCATCGGGTCCGTCGGCCCAGACGATATCGTAAATGCTGTCCACACCCTGCAAATACATGGCGATTCTCTCGATGCCGTAAGTTATTTCACCGCTTACCGGATGGCACTCCAGGCCGCCAACCTGTTGGAAATAGGTAAACTGGGTTACTTCCATACCATTAAGCCAGACCTCCCAGCCTAATCCCCAGGCGCCCAGGGTCGGCGATTCCCAGTTATCTTCAACGAAACGAATATCATGGATACTCATGTCAATGCCAAGACTGGTAAGTGAGGCAAGGTATAGTTCCTGGATGTCCTGCGGAGACGGCTTTAGAATGACCTGGAACTGATAATAGTGCTGCAGTCGGTTTGGATTCTCTCCATAACGTCCGTCGGTGGGTCGCCTGCAGGGTTGCACATAAGCGGTGTTCCAGGTTTCTGGGCCGATGGCGCGTAAAAAGGTCGCGGGATGAAAAGTCCCTGCACCCACTTCCATATCCAGTGGTTGCATCACGACACAGCCTCGCTCGGCCCAAAAATGCTGCAATGCCAGCACCAGACCCTGAAAGGTTTTCGAGTTCTTGGTATTTTCCACGATTGTGATGAATTGTTCAGAAAATCAAAGGGCTGCAATTATCCTCGATTATCTGGAACTAATCCACAGGCGCTTCGTTCAGGGATAATCCGTAGCATAGCCAAAGAGGTTTTTTAAGATACTGTGTTATTCGCCTCACTAGCTCTAAAATAGTCAACTGAACCCTGGTTTAGTCGAGACATTTTCATTCAAGTGCTTAGCTATATGATTATGAAGAGTTTCCTGGTGCTGTGCTCCTGGTTGCCGCTGCCTGTGCTACAGGGAATCGCCAGAATCTGGGGATCGGCGCTGTTTTTTGTTCCAAATCGCAGTCGTGCCACGACCCGCACGAACCTTGAGGCCTGCTTCCCGGATTACAGCACAGCAGAAATTTCCAAGTTGACGAGGGCGAGCCTGGTGAACACAGCCTGTACAGCGATGGAGATGGGTAAGGCGTGGCTTGTACCGATTGAGAAGACTCTTAGTCTGGTTGTCGACCATGATACAGATGGGATGCAAAGTTTCTCCGCAGCTGTCGAATCCGGTAACGGCGTTATCCTATTAGCACCACATCTGAGTAATTGGGAAATATTTGGCTTCTATATACAAGAGATTCATCAGACCACGTTTCTCTATCAACCGCTCAAGCAACCAGCTCTGGATAGGCTGATTCGAGAGGCCCGCTCCCGTAGCGGTGTAAAAATGGCGCCTACCAACCGTAAAGGTGTTTCGCAGTTATTGAAGGCGCTTCAGTCGGGTGAAATTATCGCGGTGCTACCGGACCAGGTACCAGCCGATGAGAGCGGTATATATGCCCCTTTTTTTGGAGTCCCGGCACTTACCATGACGTTGGTAAGCAAACTAACGCAGCGCACTGGCGCTAAAGTTTTTTGCGGCTTTGCCCAGCGGCTACCGAAGGGGAGGGGCTTTAAGCTTGTTCTACAGGAGGCGAATCCGGCAGTATTCAGCAACAATCTGGAAGAATCGATTGCCGGGCTAAACAACTCTGTTGAACAGAGTATCAAGCTGGCTGTGGCGCAGTACCAGTGGGAATACAAACGGTTTCGCCGACAGCCCGATGGTAAGAAGTTCTATCATGTATAGGCCCCAGGACAGGGTTACCGACGCCAGAACATAGGCGTAAACAGCACCAGCAGTGTAAAAATTTCGAGCCTGCCGAGCAGCATTGCAACACAGAGAATCCACTTCGCCGTCGCCGGTAGATTGCCATAGGTTTCAGCCACACTAGCCAGTCCCGGCCCCAGGTTGTTGATGCAGGCGCCAACGGCACTAAAAGCGGTGATGATGTCCAGCCCCGAGGCGAGGAGCGCCAACAGCATCACCATGAATGCCATGACATAAACCGCGAAAAATCCCCAGACTGACTCGATCACACGGTCGGTAACCACATTGCGGCCCAATTTGATGGGTATAACAGCCTTGGGATGAACAAGTCGCTGTACCTCACGAATCCCCTGTTTGAAAATCAGCAGGATTCTTATCACCTTCATGCCGCCACCGGTTGATCCGGCACAGGCTCCAATGATAGCGGCGTAGAGCAACAAGTAAGGAAGAAACAAGGGCCAGGAATTGATGTCCGCTGTCGTAAATCCAGTCGTAGTGGCGAAGGAGACAACCTGGAAAACACCCTTGATTACAGATTCGAATAGTCCCGTATAGCTCGCCGAGAAATAGAGGACTAAGACTGTAATGACCGATACCGCAACAAGTATAAAACTATAGAAGAGAAACTCCGGATCCACCAGATAGTGGCGACCACCGCGCTGCTGCCACGCCGTGAAATGCAGGGCGAAGTTTATGCCTGCAATAAACATAAACACGATGGCAACCACATTGACAGCAGGGCTATCGAAATAGGCCATGCTCGCATCGTGCGTGGAAAATCCACCGATAGCCACGGTTGTGAAACTATGGCTGATGGCATCGAACAAATCCATGCCTGCAATCCAGTAGGCAAGCGCGCAGACGGCGGTGAGTGACAGGTAGATATACCAAAGCGCCTTCGCTGTTTCCGCCAGGCGTGGTACCAGTTTATTATCTTTTACGGGACCGGGACTCTCGGCGCGATACAGCTGCATGCCACCTATCCCCAGCATCGGCAGCAGGGCCATCGCCAAGACAATAATTCCCAGCCCACCAAGCCATTGCAGCAATTGGCGATAGAACAAGATGGACCGAGGCAGGTCGTCCAACCCGGAGATTACCGTAGCTCCTGTGGTTGTTAATCCCGAGAGTGATTCAAATACGGCATCGGTGATAGACAGCTCCACCGCTGAAGACAGCATGAATGGCAGGCATCCGGCTGTGCCCAACACGGCCCAGAAAAGCGTAACTACCAGGAAGCCATCCCGTGTACCCAGCTCCTGCCTCGACCGGGCTGTAAAGAGCAGCAGCACTGCCCCCACGCTGAAGATGATTAGAAAAGAATAGAAGAACACCGAAGCCATATCATCGGCGTATATCAATGAAACCAGCCACGGTGGGAAGTTGCCCAGAAAGCTGAACAATATGAGCAGAATACCGAGAATCTTGACTATGATGGAAACGTGCATCGGATACTAGAAGAAACTGAAACCGACTTGGAACAGGCGCTCAACCTCTTTAATCATCTTTCTGTCTACCAGAAATAAAATGACATGATCATCCGATTCGACGATGGTGTCGTCATGGGCGATTAAAACCTCTTCGTTCCTGACGATCGCACCAATGGTAGTTCCTTCCGGCAAATCGATATCCGCAATAGCACGGCCGACAACCTTGGATGAACCCTGATCGCCATGGGCGATTGCTTCCATGGCTTCAGCCGCGCCGCGCCGCAGAGAATGCACGTTAACCACGTCGCCGCGCCGAACATGGGTTAGCAAGCTACCAATGGTGGCTTGTTGTGGGGAGATGGCAATGTCGACCTCACCGCCCTGTACAAGGTCCACGTAGGCGGGATTGTTGATCAACGCCATCACCTTTTTGGCCCCGAGCCTTTTCGCCAGCAGCGATGACATGATGTTTGCTTCGTCATCATTGGTAAGTGCAACAAACACATCGGTATCTTCAATATTCTCATCCAGCAAAAGATCCCGGTGAGAGGCTTCGCCGTTTAAGACGATGGCCTTGTCTAAATGTTCAGAAATATACACACATCGCTGCTGATCACTCTCGATAACCTTGACCTGGTAACGCTGCTCAACATTCTGAGCAAGTCGCAGACCGATATTGCCGCCGCCGGCAATGATGAGACGCTTATAAGGTTTGTCCAGGCGCCTTAGTTCACTCATGCAGGCGCGAATGTTTTCCTGCGCAGCGATGAAAAACACTTCATCTTCTGCTTCAATTACCGTGGACCCTTCGGGAATGATTGGCCGGTCTTTTCTGAAAATTGCTGCAACCCGCGTTTCGATATTCGGCATGTGCTGCCGCAGTAGTCGAATCTCCTGCCCGACCAGAGGCCCGCCATAAAAAGCCTTTACGGCAACCAACTGGACTTTGCCATCGGCGAAATCCAATACCTGCAGAGCTCCGGGCAAATCAATCAGGCGGGAAATGTAATCGGACACGATCAGCTCCGGGCTGATAACCACATCTACTGCGATGCCGTGTTTTCCAAACAGCTTCTGGCTCACCAGATAACTGGTCGATTTAATACGGCAAATCCTCTTGAGAGTTTGGAACAGTAAATAGGCTACCCTGCAGGCAACCATATTGATCTCATCACTTCCAGTGACTGCGATGATCATGTCGGCGTCGTCACCGCCGGCCTGTTCCAGGACATCAGGGTGAGATGCTTGGCCAGTAATTGTACCGATATCGATACGGTCTTTTAGCTCTCGCAACTTGTTAGTGTCGGTATCGACAACAGTAATGTCGTTCTTCTCATTAGCCAATGTTTCGGCGAGCGTACTACCAACCTGGTCGGCACCGAGAATAATAATTTTCATGGGAGTAATACTCTAAGAACACGGGCAAGAACTTGGCTAAGTCTTTCGAAGCAAACAGAAGTAGAATCCATCAGGGCCATCATTTGCACCAGCGAGGAGCTGTCTTCCATAGAGGCATTCTACTCCCCAATCGGCCGCTATGCCTTCATATTTAGCGTTATCAGTGCTTTGCAGAAAGCCTTCGATGATAGATTGATTTTCTTGCTGAAGAATTGAACAGGTGGTGTACAGCAGCAATCCGTTTGACTTTAAACAGGGCCACAGGGCATGCAGCAAATTCCGTTGACTCTCCTGAAGTGAGCGAAGACTTTCCTGAGACCGTAGCAGTTTGATATCCGGATGGCGGCGGATAATGCCCGTTGCCGAGCAAGGGGCATCCAGAAGGATGCGATCGAGGCCTTCGCCGTTCCACCAACTCTGGGTATCGGTGGCGTCCGCACAAGCCAATGAGGCCTCTAAGCCAAGCCGGGTAAGATTTTCCTGAATCCGAAGCAATCTATTAGAGTCCTTGTCTAGCGCAAGGATTGAAGTTAGTGAGCGTCCACTTTCCACTATGTGACAAGTTTTTCCTCCCGGCGCGGCACAGGCGTCCAGCACAGTTTGCCCGGGCTGCAATGCCAGCAAGCCAACAGCCAATTGGGAGGCCTCATCCTGCACGCTGAGTTTACCCTCCTTAAACCCCGGCAGGCATTCAACCGAACGGGGTTGCTGAAGATA
>DMJN01000171.1 GCA_003451715.1 Gammaproteobacteria bacterium
TTTTGCGCGTGGTAATCTATCACCTGCAGAACACAGGGATATCATGCTGGATGCCGAAGCGCGTATTCAGGAGGTCGGTCACTACGATGGCATTGTGACCCAATCTGGCGCGGGGCAGCAGATGGGTGGAGCACAACAGTCTGCACCGGATCTGATAGGAACAATCTTCATTGAATTGACCGATCGCCGCACTCGAGATCTGAATGGCTTTGAGATCGAGAATCTGTATCGAGAAGCCATCACCGAATTACCGGGCGTCAGGGCTGAAATAGTCACGATCGAGCAAGGGCCGCCAGTCGGAAAGGAAATTCAAGTCGAGCTATCGGGTGAAAGTCTTGACCAGCTATTTGCCGAGGCCGAGCGAATTCGAGATTTCATGGAGCTTGAGATGACCGGCCTCATCGATATCGATGACACGGCACCCATTCCAGGCATCGAATGGCAAATCGACGTGGATCGAGCCCAGGCCGCCATGCTGGGGGCCAATATGACTGAAATTGGCACCGCCATTCAGTTGCTCACTAATGGCATCTACATGGGCGACTATCGTCCGGATGACAGCGAGGAGGAAGTCGATATCCGGGTTCGATATCCCATGGAATACCGCGGCATCGATCAACTCGACACGATTCGCATCAGCACAGCCAATGGCCCGGTACCCATCAGCAGCTTTGTAACACGACAAGCCAATCAGAAGGTAAGCTCAATTCAACGAGTAGACAGCAACCGGGTCGTCTATGTACGAGCCAATCCTGCACCAGGTGTATTTGCCGACAGCAAACTGCAGGAAATTGAGGACTACATGAGTGCAAATCCACCGGTTAACGGCGTGTTCTACCAGTTCCGTGGCGCCAATGAAGAACAGGAAGAATCGGCTGCCTTCCTGGTGCGGGCGTTTGCACTGTCCATGGCGCTGATGGCCATCCTGCTGGTAACCCAGTTCAACAGTTACTACCAGGCGGTACTCATTCTTTCTTCCGTACTGCTTTCCACAACCGGTGTGCTTCTAGGCCTGCTCACCACAGGCCAGCCCTTCAGTGTGATGCTCACTGGCATCGGTATCGTCGCCCTGGCGGGAATTATCGTAAATAACAACATCGTGCTGATTGATACCTACAATGTGCTGCGGCGGGAAAATCCAGGCTGGACCCTGTCCGAGGTTATCGTGCACACCGGTGTACAACGCTTGCGCCCGGTGTTTCTGACTACGTTTACAACGGGGTTTGGACTGCTGCCACTGGCAATGAATATGTCGATCGACCTGGTTGGGGCGGAGATCGAAATCGGCGGGCCAATCGCTTCTCAGTGGGCTGGGCTCGCCTCCACAATCGTGTTCGGACTGTCATTCGCGACAATACTTACGCTGATAGTCACGCCAGCCATGTTGGCCTTACCCGCTCGGTTGCAAAACATGTTCAGCAGAAGAGCCGAGCCAATAGCCCGGGTTGAACCCAGTTTCTAAGTCGGACTGCCAGCTAATTGAAGGATAAGCATGGCTATTGATTGTCGGTGGCAATAGCCATCCAGCCAATAAACATTTCTTCCCAGGACTGCGGACCCCAACCGACATCGAGATCTGGATTCGGGTTAAAGGGATTCGCCGAGGAATTATCGAAGACTCCGTCGGTGATGACGGTGGTTCCCGCCGGTAGAAACTTGGGCTCCTTCAACCAGTAATACATCTGCCACTGAAATTGAAAGTTGGGAACGGATAGCAGTTGCTCACTACTACCATCCGGATACACTGCCGTGTATTTCATGCTCTTACCGCGGTAGTGCATATGGGGCGACATCGCATACAGGTAAGAATCATCATTTAAGACAATGCTGGCAGTGGCCGGGTAGTTATGTGCACCTGCTGGAATATAGATTTCCTCGTTCACGGTAATAGGGTTTATCAGGGCTTGTTCTGGCGCTTGCCCGGCATAATGCAGGCCCAGGCGGGTTTGATCCATCGTAGCCAGTCCGTTGGTAGTGTAATGCATCTGCATGACGAGTCTGTCATTACTGGATAATTTTTGTGCTATTCCTTCTGGATAGGAAACGCTTGTCTTACCTGGCGCATAGGCGGCCAAATCCCGCAACGCCTGCTCGCCGCTGTAAGACTTATCCTGAGCAAATATTCGGGCATGGTGCACCACAGCCGGATCACCGAGATCGAATTCATAACCGGCAACCCATTTATCTTCAGTTAGCCCGGTCTCCAGCGTCATCCAGATATATTCCACTACTCCGGTTGCCGGAACGGATTGTTCTTCGAAGGTAAATATTTCATCGGGAACACCCAACTGCCAGCCATCGACATAGGATTCGATTGCATTCAGTGGATCCTCCACACCTTGTGCCAGTTCATCGCCCGAAGCGCCCGCATCGATCCAATTCACCAGGGTGATCATCTCTTCATCAGAGATGTGATTCAGTCCATCGAAATTATCAGGATCGGAATCAATCTGACCTAGTGGCATACGCCTGGTCAACAACACATCGCGAATCCTTGGAGCCCAACCCTGAACTACACGATGTTCCGACATCACCCAGGGAGCGCTGCCACCCTCCCGGTGGCAATAGGAACAGCGTTGCTCGAGTATGGGCGCTACATCACTGAGATAGGAAGGCACTCGCTGGCGTTGCTGATACGGTAGTGGGGCCAGGTTACAGGGAGCCTCTTGTGACGCTTCGATTGCCAGCAATGTGGCACGTAACTGGCGTGTCTGCATGCTGCCAAGAACTGGCAGCGATTGATCATCGCTGGCATGCAGTTCCCTGTATTCCCTGCTTGCTGGATCGATGAACAGGAGTTTGCCTGCATTGGAAATATCCAGAGCCTCGGAGATGTAGCCGGTCTCATCCAACAGCACCGAGATGCTTCTGGCCGACAGTCTTTCTATGGCGGTGCTCGCTGGCCCGGGGTTTAATGCCATCAATAGAGAACTCTCTCTGAAGTTTGAAGCAAAGCTGGCGAGGTGGGCAAGCGCCTGATCTGATAACTGGCAATTGTCCTGATGTACGTATAACAGCAAACCGTCTCTGTCGTTGTAACGGCTTAATTGGTGAAACTCTCCGCCTGAGTCCAGCAAGCCGAAATCTTCCACAGAATTTGCCTAGGCGGCAGCCGTGTTTACCAGCAGGCAGGACAGCAGTGGGATGAGAAATTGTAGTGTCTTTTTCATGGTCGGTCAGGGGACCATCGGTGGTAAGCGATCTGGCGATTATACTCCAAATGCCCGATATTGGGTGAAACTGGCTATTTCAGAGGCAGGTTACTAATTCTGTATTTGGAGTGGCTCTAAGCCTCTTTATTGCGACTCATAAGGTAGAGCGTGCGTTCACTGTCTTCGATATCCACCTGTTTCCGAATAGAGAAAAATGCCGAAAATTCAATCTCGAATTGCTCTTTATCGTATCTGTCGAATATGTCCTTTCTCGAAGCAAGCAGACGTTTTACCTGAGAATCACTCTTCGGTACAAATTCAATAATCAGATGGGTGGCCAGTCCACCAAAAAACTTGGCAATCATGCCCATTGGCACATTGTTTGAAATCGCCAGGTGATGTATGAGTGCTAGCGCGAGAACAACTTTCCCTTCCAATCGTTCTGCAAACGACATGCGTTCAGCCGAAGACCAACCGATTGCGGGACTGGGATTGGTGAGGTCCAGCAGAAGCGGAAGCAAATTCTCCTCCTGCTTCGATTTAGTCTGCAGATAGTTTTTCTCCACAGCCACTGGATCGATATCCTGTGATACAACAGAAAATCCAAGCCTTGCCGCAATACGACTGAAATGGCCGTCGTTGGCACCGAGATCATGTACCACCGATGCCTCTCGATCGACATCCACCGAGCTTAGAAACTCCTCCACCAGAGTCTCCTTATGGTGCATGGAATGATCCTGATAATTGGTCGTTGAATAGTAATCCCCCCATTCCGTTTCCGGAAACTTCCAGTGAAGTGCCTTAATTGTATTGTGCAGCCCCTGGAGAAATGCGGAGTACGCTTTCGACTCAATTCTTTTCGGCTTCACACTCCTTACATTCGTATCTGAGCTAGTAGCATATTTTTGCTGTGCTTTTGCATGCAGATGAATGTGCACCAGAAGTGAGTATTTCAGATAACTGCGGCGAGGCAGTAATTTGCTCGCCAAATCGAGAGGCACTCCATCAATATAATTTAGTGAGAGTTGTGCCAATCGACAGTCTTTGAAGCTCATCAATGCCAGTGGAGCCACAAAATGCTGGCAAAATTGCTTATAGGCAACCCAGGGTTCACCCTCTCGGTATTTGGTAAAAGACAGAGTGTCGATGAAGATGGGTTTTCCATGATGGAACTGGATGTTATAGGCAGAGGCATCCTTTAATACCATGCCAAATTTCAGAGCAATTCGCTGAATCCTGATTGTTGTGAGGGCGGCATCTTTTAGCTGGCTGAAGCACCACTCATAGGGATAGGAGATGGTGTGAATCAGTTCTGGCCTGATTACCTTATATGCCAGAGGGTTTTCGGCAAACTCCAGGCCTACCTCGGCATGGGGAATGAGCAGTTTTGCTTTTACCAGCGCCCCATAGAGCCCACCTCTCTTGGTATAGGCTAAATAATTTTCACCGAATCCCGTTGATTTATCTCAAGCTTGTACGTCGTCAAAGCATATGGA
>DMJN01000083.1 GCA_003451715.1 Gammaproteobacteria bacterium
GAATGCCGCAGAAGAACACCTGCGCGCGCTGGCTCGTAAGGGGGCCATCGAAATGCTTCCTGGAACCTCGCGCGGCATCAAACTACCCATCAACGAGCAATTGGGCTTGCCTGTCATTGGACAGGTTGCCGCAGGCAGCCCGATCCTGGCGGAAGAATCCATCGCTGATTATTGCGATATCCCCCCGGACTTGTTTTCTCCAAGAGCGGATTATCTACTGACCGTGAAAGGCACCAGCATGATAGACGTCGGCATCTATGAAGATGATCTACTGGCGGTTCACAAAACCGAGCGTGCCAATAACGGTGATATCGTGGTAGCCAGGATTGATGATGAGGTAACGGTAAAACGCCTGGAAACCAGCAGGAGTAAATACCGGGTGAATCTGATCGCCGAAAATCCGGACTTTGCACCGATTGAGGTTGATTTGCGTAGCAATGATTTTGCAATCGAAGGAATCAGCGTCGGCATAATACGCAGAAGCGTTTAAGCTATCAGCCCGGACAGTTTCTCGGGTGCTCGAGCAGCGGGCTATTTCTTATAGGTCTTCTTCGCCTTTGCCGATTTTTTGGCAGGTTTCTTTTCAGGCTTGCTTATGGCCCATTTTCCGTCCTTGTAGAATGCTTTCCAGCCAGTAGCCTTCTTGTTTACTTCACTCTGCACATATTGTTCTTTAGTCTTACGACTGTAGCGAACCAGGGTCTTGTTGCCCTTGTCATCTTCACAGGGCGCATCAAACAAATGAGCGTACTTGGGATCTATTTCTTCCCTATGAGGCAACAACTCTTCCACCAGTGGAGCACGGGTCTCACGATTACGTGGAAATTTACTGGCAGCGAGAAACAAGCCGGAAGCCCCATCTCTTAATACGTAGTGATCTTCGACTGTCTGGCAAATTAATTCCGGCATGGCGACGGGATCCATCTTGGGCGGTGCTGCCTCCCCACTACGCAGCAGCTTGCGTGTGTTTTTACAGTCTTCGCTGCTGCAACCGAAGTACTTTCCAAAGCGGCCGGTTTTCAATTGCATGTCGGCACCACACTTGTCGCATTCGATTACAGGACCGTCGTAACCACGGATCTTGAATTCGCCGACTTCCACCTCATAACCGGGGCAATTCGGATTGTTGCCACATACATGCAATTTGCGTTTCTCATCGATCAGGTAGGCATCCATCGCTATATTGCATCGGCTGCAGCGGTGTTTGTTGCGCAGCTGGATATTTTCCTGAGTCTCTGCTTCCTCGGCGTTATCAGTTCGAATCGCTTCTTCGCCAGGGGTTAGATTAAGCGTACTCTTACAGCGCTCTTTCGGTGGCAGCGAATAGCCTGAACAACCCAGAAATACACCGGTGGATGCGGTTCTGATTTGCATGAACCGGCCACATTGCGGACACTGAACATCCGTATCGGTCGGGTTGTTGGTTCGCATCCCCCCGTCTTCGACCTCAGCCTTGGCAAGCTGACTGGTGAAACCGGCATAGAATTCATCCAGCAAATTCTTCCAATTGGTTTCCCCTGTGGCTACCTCGTCCAGCGAGTCTTCCATCTTGGCGGTGAAATCATAATCCATCAGATCGCCGAAACTTTCCAGCAGACGCTCCGCCACAATATCGCCCATCTTCAGTGCATAGAACCGCTTGTTTTCGATCTTTACATAGCCCCGATCCTGAATCGTGGAAATGATTGAGGCATAAGTTGACGGTCGCCCGATATCTCTCTTCTCCAGTTCCTTCACCAGGCTTGCCTCGGTGAATCGTGCCGGCGGTTTGGTGAAGTTCTGAAAGGGTTCCAATTGCTTCAACTGCAAAATTTCACCGACCTTAACATCGGGCAATACCACATCCTCTTCCTTGGAAGGCATCACTCTCAGGTAGCCATCAAACTGCATGATCCGCCCCTTGATGCGTAGCTCAAATCGGTCTGCCCGCACCTCTATACTAGTGCTGAGATATTTGGCGGGTGGCATCTGGCAAGCCACGAAAAACTGCCAGATCAGCTTATAGAGTCGCACCGCGTCTTGTTCCATGCCTTGCAACTGTTCTGAGGCAATACGCAGATCCGTGGGTCGTATCGCTTCGTGAGCCTCCTGGGCTCCTTCTTTAGAGCTATAAAGAAGTGCTTGCTCTGGCACATATTCGGGTCCGAAGCTGTTGCCGATAAAGTCTCTACACTGGGCAATGGAGTCATCACTCAGATGAGTAGAATCAGTACGCATGTAAGTAATATAACCAGCCTCATAGAGCCGCTGCGCCATCATCATGGTCTTCTTGACGCCAAATCCCAGCCGGGTGCTTGCAGCCTGTTGCAGTGTAGAGGTAATCAATGGCGGTTTCGGCTTCGAAGATGTCGGGCGGTCGTTCCGCTTCCGTACATTAAACTCCGCAGCTTCGAGGACTGCCAGGGCGGTGTCTGTTTGCGCCTTGCTGTTCGGACGAAACTTTTTGTCACCCTCTCTGACTACCTGGAAGCGCAATTGATTGTTGTTACTATTGACCAGCCTGGCGAAAACTTCCCAGTATTCCTCCGGAGTAAAGGCGCGAATCTCGCGTTCTCTCTCTACAACCAGGCGCACGGCGACAGACTGCACACGACCGGCAGACAAGCCTCTCGCGACCTTTGCCCATAGCAAGGGCGATACCATGAAGCCGACCACCCGATCGAGAAAGCGGCGCGCCTGCTGTGCCTCTACATACCGCATATCGAGCTCATTGGGGGCGGAGAAGGCTTCGGTAATTGCCCGCTTGGTAATCTCATTGAAGACTACCCGTTTATAACGGTCCGGGTCGCCGCCGATGGATTCCTTCAGGTGCCAGGCAATGGCCTCACCCTCTCTGTCGAGGTCTGTCGCCAGATAAATATTCTCAGCATCCCTGGCCAGCTTCTTGAGTTCGGCTACGACCTTCTCCTTGCCCGGGAGAATCTGGTAGTTGGCCTTCCAATTATGCTCGGGATCGATTCCCATTCGAGTCACCAGCTGTTGTTTGGCTTTCTTCTTCTTATAGATCGCCTTCTCTTCGGGAGGCATCTTGCGAGTGAGCGCAGCGGCGGCGGCACGCGCCTTGGTATCAATAGTTTTACGATTACCACCGGTGGGCAGGTCACGAATGTGACCCACGCTGGACTTCACAACGAACTCTGGTCCGAGGTACTTGTTGATAGTTCTGGCCTTGGCAGGCGACTCAACTATTACCAGTGATTTAGGCATTTGCGCTACTTTTTGGTCCTGTTATCTGGATTATGGCTACCCAAGCAGCGCACATATATAAGGGCAAGTTGCCAGTTGGTCAAGTTTTCCGTTAAAAAAATAAGCTTCAGTTCTCACAATTAAGGCGATCAATGCCCCACTGTAATTAGCCGACAGGCCTGTTAATGGGCATATTAAGGCGGGAGGTTTGTGTCCGGGAATGATTCAAAATAGCATCAAGCAATCCGCTTTTAGCAGCGAACCAGCTAATAAATCATTGCTGCCCGGCTTAACAGTGTTTCGTTCTGAGGGTTAATGTGAAACCTACAATCAGTGCCACCTGGCGCTGTAGGCTTAGACAGCGACTTCGTGCAACCAGCCAAACTGGTCGCTTAGCTCGCCTTTTTGAATACCCATCAGAGCATCATACATTTGCTGCATGATTGGTCCAACGGATTGCCCGTCCTGGTAGATAGTATGCCAGACTTCGTCGAACCAGATTTTCCCAACAGGGGATAGCACTGCTGCCGTTCCACAGGCACCCATTTCCTCGAAGTCTGCAAACTCCTGGCGCAGATCGATGGGGCGCTCTTCGGTCTGCATGCCCAGTGAATGCTCTGCGATTTCCATCAGCGAGCGACGTGTGATGCTGGGCAGGATAGCGCCTGAGGCTGGAGTGACTAATTTACCATCTTTCATGGCGATGACGATGTTCGCAGACCCGGCTTCATCGATGTACCGCCTCTCGGCCGAGTCCAGATACAGCGCCTCGCTGGCTCCCAACTGCTGAGCTTCGCGAGTGGCAAGCAGGCCACCTGCATAATTGGCACCAACCTTGAAGCTCCCAGTCCCGTTGGGTGCCGCCCTGTCCATCGCTGAGACCGCCAGGCTGATAACCGCAAGTCCTGCTTCTTTATAGTAGGGCCCTACCGGTGAAACGAACACGCGGAACTCGAATTGCTGTGCCGGTTTCAGTCCCAGGTTTTCGCCCACACCGATCAGCATGGGCCGTATATATAAAGAAGCACCAGACCCGTAGGGAGGAATCCAGGCATAGTTGGCCCGCACAGTCTCCTCTACTGCCAGGAGAAACAGATTGCCGGGAACCTCTGGCATCAGCAGTCGGCCTGCCGCATGATTCATCCGTTCGCTGTTGAGACCGGGGCGAAATAACAAGATGCGGCCGTCCTCCGCTGTCTGTGCCTTCAGACCCTCGAAACACTGTTGCGCATAATGCAGCGCAGGCGCCCCCTCGTGAATTGCAATAGTTTCTTCGCTGATTAATTCGCCATCGCTCCACTGACCATTTTTATAAGACGCAGTGAACCTGAAATCAGTCTTGTGATACTGAAATCCAAGTTCTGCCCATTTCAGGTCTTTTTTGATGGCTTTTGCATCCAAGTTCAATTTCCGGCCCATACTACACTGGACGCGTATTATCCGGCATAAATCGCCCAATAGCCAGGCAGGCCGGGCGCTCTCGGCCAAACTGGTTCTGCACCTTAGCTTCATATAGACTCTCAGCGCCACTCATAATTGGATTTGTAGATGAAACTGGTCGATATAGGCGCCAACTTGACCCATAAGAGCTTCGAAGCTGACTTCGACCGGGTTGTTGAGGATGCCACCGCTGCAGGTCTTGTGCATATCATACTGACAGGGACCGATCTGCCCACCAGCAAAGCTGCCCTGGCCCTATCCGAGAATCACCCCGACTTGTTCAGCGCCACCGTGGGATATCACCCACACATTGCCGAGAGTGTTAGTACAGCCCATATGGCCGCCGCCACAGAACTGGCTGGCCAGGCACAGGTGGTGGCGATTGGCGAAACCGGCCTGGATTTTAATCGCAATTACTCCCCCCCTGATCGACAGCTCGCCATATTCGAACGCCATCTGGAGTTGGCGGTGGAAGTGCAGAAACCCGTCTTTTTGCATCAACGTGACGCTCATGAGGCATTCCATGACTTATTGCGGCGCTACCGACCTCGGTTAAGCGGCGGAGTAGTCCATTGCTTTACCGATTGTGAAGCCGCGCTGATGGATTATATTGAATTGGATATGCACATCGGGATTACCGGTTGGATCTGTGATGAACGACGCGGAGAGCTTCTACAGACCCTGGTGTCAAAAATCCCTGCCGACCGCTTGCTGATCGAAACTGATGCGCCCTATCTGCTTCCCAGATCACTACAGCCCAAGCCACGCTCTCGGCGCAATGAGCCGAAGTATCTGCTTGAAGTACTGAACACGGTCGCCAGACACCGGCTTGAGGACGCACCGATCCTGGCCAAGCAAACCACGGAAAATGCCATGCGACTTTTTGGCCTCAACAATAAGCCGGTGCCTGACTGATTCGTCTACCGCTTTACTATCCCGAAACCAGACAGGAGCTTCTGAACTCAAATCAGTGTGAGCAGATCCGCCAGATGAAACGGCCAGCCTCTCTCCTCGAGGGTTAGTGCATTTTTTACAACAGGAATACGGATTCCGTATCGCTCTACAAGCGAGGCATCCGCGGCAATATCCACCGACTCGAGGATGAATTCGTGGCGTGCTTGCAATTCCTGCAGCAGAACTTCCGCTTGCTTGCAGAGATGGCAACTGTCCGTCGTATAGAAAATCAACGTCTGCATAAGGCGAAGCTGGACATGATGTACTGCACTAATCTTT
Organism: Gammaproteobacteria bacterium; assembly: GCA_003451715.1. Taxonomy (GTDB): domain Bacteria; phylum Pseudomonadota; class Gammaproteobacteria; order Pseudomonadales; family Pseudohongiellaceae; genus UBA9145. The sequence goes on from DMJN01000083.1 coordinate 5,860, forward strand.
GCGGGCAGTCGCTTGCGCAAGGGTCAACAGCTCCCGCATCGCCACCGAAAACATCGCATAATCCGGCTGCGATTCGCCCTGCAATTGCGTCAGCATATTGTTTGCTCTGGCGATAGGCACTGCATTATCCGTAACCCATTTCGCTACGCGTGTGGGCGCCCTTCCACGGCGTGATGCTGACTTGACCACATTATCGGTTAAGGCCCGCTGTTGCCAGGCAAGATCGTCCAAGTAGGTTTCTCGGGCCTGGGCTTGCCAGTAGTTGGCAACCGGTAGCAGGTTGATTATCTTGCCCAGCCAATTCAACTGTAGCTGCTCACCGATAGCGTAGTAGATGTCCACAACATTTCCCAGCGGTTCGCCACTGGCATGACTGATCTCGATGAAGCTGGTGGCCGGGAACAGGAAATCACTCCTGCAAATTTCCATCGCCAGCGTGTCCGGTACACCGTTTTCGGTCAGATGCGCATGTTTTTCCTGAAACATCAGTGCGTAATCGGGTGGCAGCTTAGCGGGTAGCATGCGGCGAAACTTATTGACCCTGCTGGCGAAGAATTTGACTTCCTCGGCAAGCGTCAGATTAGAGCGGCGATTGCGCAACAACCAACGGGTAACCCGCCTGATCAAGCGGGATACCATTACGGCCTGAGTAGCGGCGGCAATCTTGTAATCGAGTTCCTCTATTACCCGTAACTGGTCTTGCACTTGAAAAACATCACGGGCAATGACGGCCGCCTTTACCACCTCTGCAAGTGAGGACGCCGTGGAAACCACCATTCTGTAAATAAAACTGGGGCCTAGCAGATTTACTATGGAGTTGGCGAGCTGCGTTGCAACAATTTCACGGCGCAGAGCATGGGTCTGGATTGTGGATTTGTAGGGCTGGATCAGCTTGCTTGGAAATGCACCGTACAGGCAAGGCAACAGGTAGGCATCATCGAGATATTCCACATCGGCCAGTTCCGCTTTCAAATGCATCTTCATATAGGAGGTGATGACTGATATCTCCGGCCGCGTGAGATAAAGTTCTTTGGAGGCGCGTTCTTCCAGCTGTTCCTTGTCTGGTAGAAATTCCAGGCCATGGTCGAGGCCTGCATGTTTTTCCAGGTAAGAGATCAGGTCCGCGTACTCCTTATGACGAACATCCACCTGAGTCTGTGCAATGCCAATAGCCTGAACCTGGCTGTAGTTGTTTGCCAGCACCAACTCGGCGACTTCATCGGTCATAGATCGCAGCAGGAAATTCCGGCGCCGCTCGGTTAATCGATTCTTCGACTGAAGATCGTTCAGTAAGATCTTTATGTTTACTTCGTGATCAGAACAACCCACACCTGACGAGTTGTCGATAAAGTCAGTCAATGAGACACCCCCCCGCAAGCCGTACTCCACCCGTGCTGCCTGAGTCAGCCCAAGATTGCCCCCTTCGCCTATCACTTTGCAGCGCAGTTCACTGCCATTCACCCTGAGCGCATCATGGGTCTTGTTTCCCTCTGCTGCATTATTTTCACTACTGGCCTTGACGTAGGTTCCAATACCGCCATTCCAGATCAGGTCTACCGGGCTCTTAAGCAACAGCCTGATAAGCTGATCGGGAGTGACATTGCCCTTTTCAATCCCGAACCTCACCTGCATCTGCTTCGTGACTGCAATGGATTTAACGCTACGAGGAAAGACCCCCTCCCGGGGATATCAATTTTGCATCGTAGTCCGCCCAGGAGGACCCGGGTTTTCTGAACAAGCGTGCCCGTTCTCTGTAACTACTTGCCGAATCAGGATTGGGGTCGATGAATATATTCCGATGATTAAAGGCAGCAACCAGGCGAATATGCCTGGAAAGCAACATGCCATTACCAAAAACGTCCCCGGACATGTCTCCGATACCGAGCACAGAGAAATCCTGTTTCTGAATATCCATACCCAGTTCTCTGAAGTGACGTTGCACCGACACCCATGCACCCCTGGCGGTAATGCCCATCTGCTTATGGTCGTAACCATTGCTGCCACCTGAGGCGAAGCCATCCCCCAACCAGAAGCCATAATCCAGGGCTATGCGATTGGCAATATCGGAAAATGTTGCCGTACCCTTGTCGGCTGCGACCACCAGGTAGGGGTCGTCTTCATCTCGCCGCAGCACCTTGGAAGGTGCCTGCAATTTCCCCTCGACGATGTTGTCGGTGATATCCAACAAACCACAGATGAAGGTCTGGTAGCAATCGATACCAGACTGCATATACTGCTCGCGATCAACCGGTGGTGCCGGTTGCTTGACGACGAATCCTCTCTTGGCCCCCACCGGTACGATCACCGAATTCTTGACTTGCTGCGCCTTCATCAGGCCCAGCACTTCGGTACGGTAATCTTCACGGCGATCCGACCAACGCAGTCCGCCGCGAGCTAGCCGGCCGCCTCTAAGGTGAATGCCCTCCATCTGCCGACTAAACACGAAAATCTCAAACTTCGGTTTGGGCAATGGCATACCATCTAGTGGCTCCGGATCAATTTTGAATGAGAAGTAATGCTTATGCTCACCGGATTCTGTGGGTTGGAAGTAATTGGTTCGAAGCGTGGCCTCGAAGAGACTTAGAAAAGCACGCAATACGCCGTCTTCTGAAAGATTTGCAACCCCATCAATCGCTGTAAGGATTTTCCTTCTGAGCTGTCTGGCATTGCGACGCTCGGACTGCGTCAACGCGGGATCGAACAGACAGTGAAAATAGCGGATCAATAATTTTGTGATCGGCTTATGCTGCGACAAGGTTGCAGCGATGAACTGCGCGCTATAACCGAACTGAATCTGCTTGAGGTAGGCCGAGTAAGCTCTTAGCAAGGCGGCGTCACGCCAACCGACTCTGGCGGTAATGACCAGTTCATTGAAGGTATCGTCATCAATCTTCTCATGACAGATCGCGTTAAAGGCAGCTTCGAATTTGTTTTTCAACTCTTCACAAAAAACATTGCCACCCTGCCGCTTTCGATAGAGAGAAAAATCATGCATCCATACCGTGTGATCACTGCCGGGCTGAAGTTTAAATGCCTTCTCACTGATAATATTCAGGCCGAGATTTTCAAGAATGGGCGCTACATCCGATAGAAACAGCTGATGTCGATAGCTGAATATCTTAAAGCTCAATTCTGCGTCAATATCTGAACTACAGGTATTCAGGTCCAGGGCAAGATCCTGATTCGCTACGGCATTGTCAATTCTGGCAATATCTTCCACGCCTTCCTCAGCGCTGTAGGCTTCCTTGTAAGCACCTGAGTAGCATCGGGTGTAAACTTTCTGAAGCCTGCCTGCCTCATTGTCCGAATACATCTGCCGCAGCACATCGAGAAAGTAATCGTCCCATGGTTTGAAGAGCTCAATCATCCTGTTTTCGAGCTCGGCGAGCTTGTATTTGACTCGATGTATTTCAGGAACCCTCATCACGAAATGCAAACGTGCCAGGATTGATCCTGAGAAAAAAGTATTGAACTCCACCTCTTCGGCGCTGAGATGTTGTTGTAGAAAATTTTGAATCTTGATGCGCACCTCAGTGGTGTAGATATCTCTTGGTACATACACCAGGCACGAGAAAAACTTTCCGTAGACGTCCTTGCGTATAAATAGTTTGCTCGAGCGGGTCTCCTGGATTTGTGTTATTTCCAGCGCAGTTGTGAATAATTGCTCCTCGCTGATCTGGAACAACTCATCCCTGGGAAATACATTTATGACCTGCAACAGGTCCTTGATGCTATGGCCTTTAGGTGAAAACCCCGAGCGGCCGAGGACTGCATTTATCTTGTTTCGAATCAGCGGTATTTCCAGCGCGGCGCGATAGTAGACCGAGGAAGTGTAGAGTCCCAGAAAACGATGCTCGATCGCCACGTTCCCCTGCCCATCAAATTCCTTAATCAAGATATAGTCATAGTAAGCAGGTCGGTGAACTTTTGAGCGAGTCGAAGATTTGGAAAAGTTGCAGATCTGTTTTCTAAGAATCAGATCTCTTGTGCCTGGCGGAAGACTCTTCAGAGTGACTCTTTGTTTAAGTCCAGACTTGAGGCGTGATATACCCAGCAAGGCATCCTTCTGCAAATCAATGACCGTACCCCGTTTAAGCTTTTTTATCCTATAGGCTTCGTAACCGAGAAAAGCGAAATGGTCTTTCAGCAACCAGCTGATGAATTCACAGGACTCTCTCAGCCCAGTGGAGTTGGCAGGAACCGATTTACTTCTGGCCAGTAGCGACTCCCGTATGGCTGTCGCTTTGTTGTACATCGGCTTGAAATCCTTCACCGCGGCAGCGACATGCTTCAAGCTGTTCCTGATTTCCTTCTCGATCAACTTGCATTGCGACTCACCAATAGGGGCACAGTTTATACAGCACAGCGCCTCGGCACGGTAACCCTCGCTCTTGTTTAGCGCCAGATTCCTGAGTTGACCTGCTTTTTTGCCGGTGCGGCTCGAGCGCTCTACCTGCAGTACAGCGTTGTTAACACTCCTGACGATTACCCCCAAGCGATTTAGAGCCTGCCTGATGGAATCCACCACAAATGGCATATCGTTGAGCAGGATGTAGATATTGGTACCGATATAGAACTGCTTGTCCTGGCTGAAATTCGTGTGCACAAACTGAATCTTGGGCAAGCTTGATTTGCGTTGCTGGATGAACTTCCAGCCATTCATTGCCGATTCATAGATTTGCTGGTCGTCTAATTTACTCAGCTCGGAAACTGCCGAACTGGCATAGTATTGCCTGGCAAAAAGCTTCAAACTTTTGGCCTTGGCCCTACTGAAGTTCTTATCTATTCTCCGGTTTAGGGATGCAAGCGACAGCTTGTTTACAACCGGCTGAGTGCTCATAGCAAATTTTCTCCAACACCATTACAGCTCAACGAGTCAGTTCAATGAGCAACTCATTAGTCTGCAAAAAATGCAAAAACCATTTCCGCGAATGCTGTCCAGAGCCAGTAGAAATGCTACATTCCGCTAC
>DMJN01000280.1 GCA_003451715.1 Gammaproteobacteria bacterium
ATTATCGGTGCTAACCGTGTGCGTGCCGGGACTGAGGGTGCCACCCGGGAAAATATCCGTATTGGCATGGAAAAGCTTAAGTCTGTATATTTCGAACCAATTAGAGAATCTAGTTAAGGATAGGGAGCTAAACATCTATCGCTTTTGAATGTCTGCTCTGCTCCTGAGGGCAGCAGATAGATAATCAATTAGCGTAGAGTATTTGATGATGACTACATTATTTGAGTTTATGAGCATAGATCATGACAGATTGGATGATCTATTTGAGGAATTTAACAAGCTGGCAAAAAGCGATATGGGTAAAGCCAAATCATTATTCGATAATTTTAGAGCTGGGCTTCAGAGGCATATTATCTGGGAAGAGGATATTCTGTTCCCGATTTTCGAACGAGCAACTGGCATGCATGAAACAGGGCCGACGGCTGTAATGCGAATGGAACACGGTCAAATCAAGAATATCCTGGCGGCAATTCATGAGAAAGTTCTTGCAGGTGAATCGGATGGGATCGATGGCTTGGGAACTCAATTATTGGGGGTTCTGGGGCCGCACAATGTGAAAGAAGAAAATATTCTTTATCCTGCAATTGATGATTTAACTAACGAGCAAGAAAAGAAACAAGCGATTGAAAGAATGACGGAACTGCCTTCTGAAAACTTTGCGTAGTATTGCTATATGTGATATGGAAGCGAACAACTGAAAAGGGAACTTTAATGGCTGCATCAGACAAAAAATCTCACTACACGATTGCGAAAATCTTACACTGGTCGGTGGGATTTATTATTGCTTTTAATTTGTTATCCGGGTTTAGAATTAAGGAGTTTTCGCTAGAAATTAAGCAAGTACTTATCATGATTCACTCGGGAATAGGACTCTTCATATTTATGCTGATGCTGTTCCGTTGGTGGTGGAGATGGTCTCATAATCTCTATGCGCCGCCAAGATGGTGGAAAAGGCCTTCTATGCTTCTGCAGGTTATTTTTTATCCGTTGCTATTGATACAACCCGTCATCGGGATATTTGTGGCAGTTTTTAATGACTATGAAGTTCGCGCATTGGGTTTTATCAACATTTCGACTATTGCTGCTGCTAACGAGAGCTTGCATAGCATGTTTCTCGAGTGGCATGGAACCCTAGCTACACTGCTTATCATTCTCGTTTTTGTTCATGGCTTGGAAAGAACGCGAATAATGTTAGGTGAATAGTCATCAACTACATTGATAAGACCTGGTTCAACTGTTTTGAGTTAACCCAACGCTATGAAAGGAAGCAGCCCCGATGGCTTCTTGATTCTGTACTAAGGTATCTGTTCTGTACTAAGGATTGATGAAAATGTCCATTCACTTTCAAAGTTCTGATACAGCCAAATATCTTCATAAATTTGATCACTATCAGGTTTTTCGTAGGTGACATGACACTGGACACTGCTTGAAGGGGCACTGGCTCTAGACCCTTCTCCAGCACCCGAATATAAAATCTCATAGTCTGGATACCTGCTTGAAAAATCTAACCTTAGCTGTTGGCTGCAGGGGTCAGTGATAAAAACATAGTAAAGAGCTATTCCCACAATAAGAAAGAGAGCGATATAATATTTTAACATTTGTGAAACCCGCTAGTGTTTGTTGGAGCTTACATATTCAATTAAAAGAACAAGAATTGATTTAGGTGCGGTAATCGAAATCCTCGGTTTGACTTTGTCATTGTACTATCTAAAGTGATGCGGAGGCTAAGACAATAAAACATGTCAAGTATCAACATCGATACCACTATTGTATCTATTCTGAGGAATAGAGATTTTTTTTAACGAGGTCATAATATTTTGAGCATGTTTCATATTGGTGCATCACTATTGCTTTTTTTGTTGGCAATGATTTCTGTAGCATTTTCTGTATTGATAGCGGTGAAGCCAGCCGCTGATCCCGCCAATTCGGCACTCCTAAGAAGAGCCAATTTTACTTCACTGATTGAAATTACTGTTGCTGTTGTCGTGCTCCTTACGGGATTAATTGCCGTGTTTACAGGTCCTTCATCATTGTCGGATTCTTGGGTGTGGATGAGTTTGATGATTATGGTGTTTTATCTCCTAGCCCAGGTATTTGTAACGAAGCCGGCCCGTATGGTTGTGGCAAAGCACGGTAGTGCTGTTAAAACAGGTATGCAGGTTATTCTGCAGATTGGCCATGTTTTGCTGGTTCTCGTTGCATTTTCTCTCATGCTGCTAAAACCAGCTTAGAAAGATAACAAAAACAGGGTCGAGCCACGTTAATAAAAACTCGATCCAACCCCCCCCACTATTAGTAGCCAAATTTATGGTTATGAGGGAGCATAAGAAGAATAAAAGCTACCTCAATTGATGTCCACGCCTTCCTTATCAGCAAATATCAGCCCGTTTGCTTCGGAAACCTTCAGTAAGTCCCAAGCACCAGGATATTGACCAATCCAAGCCAATTTAGAACTTATCTAACTAAGGGTGGACGGGTCGCTCTTTGACATCCTGTCAACGCGACATTCGTATGTCCTATACATCATATGCCGCGGGCGCAGGGATGCCTGGAACAGTCATGGCCGCATGGCGTTGGCCGACGAAGGGCCTCAATGCTCAGACGGGGGAAATACCAAAATGGGAAACGCCACCACCAGAAAAATTCCAAATGCCAGCAACCAGGCTAATGCTGAAATCGTTATCAACGAATTAGAAGCTATAAAAGAAGAAACCACCCTTAGAGCGGCGGCTAAGCTAATCAGAATAAAACATGAGTTAATCCATATATCACTGGTCAATGGGCGGCCGGAATGCCCCTTACCGGCTCTGATAGCAACTGCCATGATCATCGTAGTTATGGCGCCAATAGTCAGCGCATGGATGCCCGCACTGGGAGTGACAAGCTGGAAACTGGATGCAGCCAATAACAACAGACCTATGGGAATCCATCCGTAAGCCACATGTAATACCAGCAATAAGGGCTCGGCTGCGATCCTCAGGGTTTGCCAGCGAGCCAGTCTGAGACTGTGAAGCAAAGCCGTGACAATCAGAACAGCACCCGTCGAAGCGGTTAAGGGATACGGTACGAAGATGAGCAAGACCAGGACGGTGCTAAGCAGGCAGGCTATATCCAGCCGACCGAAATTGGCAGGCAGAGATCCTTTTACAGCTCTAGCCCGTAGCCAGTTACCACTAAAGGCGGGAATTATTCGGCCTCCTATCAGTGCAAGCATTATCACTACACTAAGGATGGCGCCTCGCATGCTGGCACCGCTGGTGGTTATGATGCCATTTAGAACCCCGCTCAGTTCCAAGTGGTAAGTAACGTTGAACAGGAAGAGTAAGCTGAACACTGCGGCAACTATATAGTTGCGCCGATTCTGACCCAGGTATAACTCCCTGAGCAACATCACTATGACCAGGAATAGGTAAGTAAGATCAAGCAACATAGCCAGCCAACCGGGTTCAAGAAACAGCATTGCAATTCGACCCAGTAACCATAGGCTGCACAGAACCAATAAGCTGGTACCCTGAATAGGGGGTCTTCCAGTCCAATTGGACACAGCGGTGAAGACAAATCCTCCCATTGCTGCTGCCACGAAACCGAAGACCATTTCATGACTATGCCATAGAAATGGATTAATCCGCTGTGCCGGCAATATCAGCCCGCCAAAGTAATAGCCGAGCCACAGTAACAGGACGAGCGGGGCGTAGAGCCCTGCAAGCAAGAATAGTGGGCGAAAGGCACCACTGAATATTGTTGCGTATGTATTGTTCATTCTAGTCGAATTTAATCGGTATTCCCCACTTCTGCCCTGCTAAACAAGGCATTGCGAGTATAGCAAAAGGGGACGGAGGGATTAAATTTTAATCCCTCCGTCCCCTTTTATCGTTTTAAACCAACCAGGATCAAAGATAAGGTGAAAACAACCATGCCACCGCATCGCGATTTCGCTTCCATCTCGGCCGAGCCATTAGCTGTTGTTCAGTGAGTAAATTGGCGGCTTCCAACATGGACTGGAAATACCTGGATATCTCAACCGCAAAGGATTTGTTGAATACTTCCACTCCTAATTCAAAATTCAGTCGCAAACTTCTTGGATCGAGATTTGCCGAACCAACCAGCACATATTCTTCGTCGATTAAAATCGCCTTAGTGTGGATAAAGGGGGCGGGCTGAGAGTACACCTGCAACTCCCTGGCCAGGATATGTTTGAGGTTGTGCTGAGCCGCCCAGTGTGCCATGTGTATATTGGTGCGTTCCGGCAGCAGTATTTTTACATCAACACCGCGCAGTCGGGCAGCAACCAGAGCCCCTAGCAGATCGAATCCGGGCAGGAAGTAAGGGGTCATGATCCAGATTCTTTTTCGTGCCAGGGAGAATACACCCACCAGAAGTTCATTTAGTTTATCCAGATTTTCATTGGGTCCATCCAGTATCAATCTTGTCCAGACATCAGATTCAGTGCGATTTGTATTACTTGGTGAATAAATGGCCTTCTCAGTTGTACCGACACAGTGATTCCAATCTTTGAGAAACGCCCGTTCGAATTCGTCAACGATTTTCCCGGTAAGTCGAAAATGCAGGTCGCGGGCACATTTTGGATTGTGCGATTTCTTCACCAGATGCCTGTCCCCTATATTTTGACCGCCGGTGTAGCCAGCTTTGCCATCGACCACCATGATTTTACGGTGATTACGCATATTTATATGCAGTGATGGTGGTAGCAAGGTGATGGGATTAAATTGCTTGTAGTTTAGCCCTCGCTTTCTCAACTTCTTTCCAATAACAGGTGGATATGCCATTCCACCCAATCCATCAATAATGATGCGTACGTCAACACCTCGGTCCTGAGCCCTGCACAAGGCATTCACAAACGAATCACCCGTAGTGTCATTCTGAAAAATATAAGTACATAGATAAATTCTGTCTGCCGCCGCTTCGATGTCCGCAATCATTGCTGGATACAGGTTTTCACCGTTCTCAAGGAGCTTGATATTGTCACAAGACCGCAATCCGAAACCGGTAACAGATTCACCAACCAGAGAGAGTGGCCTGAGTTTGGTTCCTGCCGGTTCCTGTATGGATTCGGAAGTGTCTTCAGGGCTTCGAGCGAGGTATGTTTCCTGGGCTTTCTCGGCGACTCGATTAATACCAAAAATGAGGTATACCAATGGACCGAAGAATGGAATTAGCAAACAAATAGCTACCCAGGCTAGCGCTGATTTCGGGTCGCGCTTGGTAAATAGCGCATGCAGAGCTGCCACTGCGGCAGCGGCGACCAGTGCTACCCGAAAGAGTACAGTGCCAAGTGTTTCCAGATTATCAATCGGCATTAGCAATACTCAATTAATCGAATGTCAGCCACAACTGCACAATGATCTGAGAGTTGGCGCCATCCTGAGTGTGCCATCACCTCAATCTTGTTTACAGTAAACCCTCGTAAATAAATCCGATCCATTGGGAGTATTGGCATCATGGCTGGGAAGGTAATGGCAACTCGATTCTCAATTTGTTCACAAGCCTCAATAAGACCGCAGGCATATTTTAATCGCCGATGCGCCGTCTTGCGCCAGTCGTTAAAGTCTCCAGCAAGAATCAGTGGCTCTGTTTCGGGGATACTGGCGTTAATGTAGTCGATTAGTTTGTTAACCTGTTCGCGCCGTTCCCGTTCAAACAAACCAAGATGGACACAGAGCAAGTGGATATTGTTCTCTAGCAAACCGTGCAAGAAGCCACGTTGAGAGAAGCCCATCATTGACACATCGACATTGTTGGAGTCTGTAAAGGGCAGTTCGCTCAGAATTGTGTTACCGTGATGTCCGTGCTGGTAGATCGCGTTTTTACCGTAAGCGTAGTGATCCCAGACAGTGTCCGCAAGAAACTCAAATTGGTTGGTATCTGGCCAATCAGCAACGAAATCACGGTGTTTTTCATGTTCCCCAATGACTTCCTGGAGGAATACAATATTACTTCCGGTTTCCCGAAGATTGCTCCTTATTTTTTCCAGAGTGAAGCGTCGATTCGCCATCGAGAAGCCTTTATGTATATTTAGGGTTAAGACCTTGAAATTATGCATAGCCTTGGGGTTCTCTGAACAAGTATATGTCCGCTCTGGCCTACAGCCAATTCT
>DMJN01000260.1 GCA_003451715.1 Gammaproteobacteria bacterium
TTCCAGCATGGTAGCTTCGTCGATTTCCAGCGACTCATACTGCTGTGGACGTTCCAGTGCTGTGCGCGTCTCATAGCTCCAGAAGCCCTGTAAATCTGGAATTCCAATAGCCAGGTGTGGCGGTAGATAGTCAGATTCTTGCGCAACTAGTAAGGTACTTAGTGAAAATGAGAATAGACTCACCGCGATAGTGATCGTATTTCTTAGGATTCTGGGCTTTTTCATCCTTTCCTCCAGTTGTTTGTACAATAAGGAAATGTCATTTTAGATGTATCAATGTCAATAGTATGAATTAAATGGGATCAGAATAAAAATGTAGTGGTGTATTATTTGGAAACGGGATGAGGGAAACTGGTTTTTCATCCCTCCTTCAGCCTTCTCCCCCTTTCATAATCCTGGGCTCGATAGCAGCAAATTTACCCATCTTCTTCCCAAAGTATTCTGAATATGTTTCGATATCAACTGCAATGCTGTTTAATAAGAGCACTGCTGTAAAGCTTGAGCACAGCAATCACCGCCCCTTATAAAAAGAAGATAGGGATGTTTTAACCGGGAGGCTCTTCATGCCATCTGCTTGGGATGCTGACCTTAATGAGTATCATCTGAGGTACTTGCCCCTGATCACCAGTTGTCTACTGGTAATCATGATTCTCTCTTTTTTTCGTGATGTTATTCTCTTGGATTTCAATCTACCGCTTTGGAATATTGCGCTCAATATTGGATTAATAGTGATTCTCGGCGTAGTTGCCTTGCTGAGTCAGCTGGATAAAATTCCCAGTGAACGGAGCCAGTTTTTTACCCTGGTCTGCATGTTGTGTGTTGGAGCTAAGCCCATCGCCACGATGATTCTGCAAACTAGTCCATTGCCACTCTATATGGCGATAGTGTTATTCGGCTCCGCTGTCGCATTTATTTCATACCGCTATTACTATTACATTGTAGGATTTACTGTGGTTCCCTGGCTGATAGTGGCACTTTCCATAATTACCACTGTTCAACTTATTTCCACAGCAATCACACTGCTGCTCGCCTCCGGAATCGGCTTATACATACTCAAACGCCGCCGTGAGGCCATCATTCCCTTGATGGAATTGAAACACAGAGTTAAATCTCTCGAATCGATTCTCCCACTCTGTTGCAATTGTAAGAAAACCCGAGATGACCACGGCAATTGGAAAACAGTGGAAGAATACCTGGAAGACACAAATAGGAATCTACAAATAAGTCATGGTATCTGTCCGGAGTGTAATGAGCTCCTGTATGGCGATCTTGGTCAGGTCGACAAGAACTGCCTTGCTTGAGCCAGGCTCAGAAATAGGGGCTGGTACAGTGGGCTACGGCTTGAAACAGTAAACATTTCAAAAATCACCGATTACCAGCTGAATGAGCCGTTAGATAGATCAATACTGTGTCGTTTTAGGGTAAACCGAGGCTTTCAGCGGCAAACAGGATGATATTTCTCTGTATGAAGGCGCGGACATCAATTGAGATAGCCTTTATTGTTCCTCTACTCACCGGTAAAATCTCTCCAACTAGTTGACTAAAAATCAATTATTTCATTTAAGTAGGGGGCGTTATTGTCTCCGTGCTGGATAGCGGCATAGGCGACAAGCAGTTTTCGTAGGTAATAGAGTCGAAATGATTGCCAGTATGTATTTCGGGATCAGAATTGAAGTCTGAAGTCCCGAGCTTATCGAATCCTGAATTGCTATGGCGGTCATGGGCAGAGCTGGAATCCAAACCGGATAGCATCTGGAGTGATTGGCTGCTGGCGCCCGGTTCCCTGACGCAGCTGCTCAAGGAGAAGAGTGAAAATCAGTTCGAAGTTCTAGTCACTAGTGAAGAGTGGACCTCGATTTCATCCACTGGGCTGCGAGGCTTGTTTGGACCCCTGGATGGCTCACACAGATTCTGGTCACGCAAGGTAATCTTGCGGGGGAAAGGAGAGGACTGGGTGATGGCGCACACCCTGGTCCCTGAACACAGTTTGCTCAGTCCTCTTGGTAACATATTGAAACTCAATAACCAGCCACTAGGTGAATATTTGTTTAGTCACCCGCAGTTGCTGCGCCTGAGTTTTGAGCTATCTGCTGTTGCTGATGATTGTTGGGGGCGACGTAGCCTATTCTTCCTTCACGGTAAGCCCATCATGGTGGCGGAGTTCTTCCTTCCACAGCTTGTACAGGGCTAACTTCTAACGATGCCGCCAGGGGACTGGCACAGCGGACTGCGGCTTGTGTGCAAACGATTCACAAATGACCGACAAGTGGGTGGATAAGCCCTTAGATCCATCAATACTGTGTAGTTTTTTGGCACCGAGGCTTTCAGCGGCAAGCAGGATGATATTTCTATGTATTACAGCGTGGATAACAGTTGAGATAGCCTCCGTTGAATCAAATACAACAGAATTGTTTGCTTCCCCGCCCCAGCCTTATACACCAACAGATTGGTCCATATCATTCGGTCCTGTCTGCCCCTTTCTATTATAAGAGTAGCAGTCTCCAAGAAAACCAGTTCTCGACAGGAGGTGACTATGTCCCAACCAGATCAGGACCATGCGGGTCTATTAAGCCGCATCCAATCCAGTCTCAATGATTTCTACAGACTACAGGGATCTCGCAACGAACCATCAGCCTTCGATGATCCGGCTGCCTACAGTTTCAGTGACTGGATCCCCACGGTAGATATCAAGGAGAACCGGCGCCGCTTTCTTATCAAGGTCGATATCCCAGGGGATTGACCCCAAGAACATCGAGGTAACCATGGACGACGGTGTGCTGGCTATCCGCGGTGAGCGCAAGACCGAAAGAGAATCCAACGACGAGAACCATCGGCTACGAGAATGCTCCTACGGGGCATTTGAGCGACGCTTCAGATTGCCGGCTACCGCCGATGAGAACAAAATAACCGCCAAGAGTGATCACGGTGTGTTGACCATTACTATCGGAAAGAAACGTCTACCGAAGGTCGAAAAAGTAAAGATCGAGTGATCCATTCTACAAACCTGGATTACTCGCTTAACAAGGCTGCCGGCACCCGGCTGGGCTACGGCTTGTGTGCAGACAATTCAAAATTGATCCATAAACGGATAACTAAGCCCTTAGATTGACCAATACTGTGTAGTTTCAGGGCACCGGAGGGCCGCCGCTCCTGCGCATCTGACCGCCAGGGAAGGCGGAAATGCAGATTTTGCAGGAGCAAAAATCTGCCCTGCACCCGCGGCATATGACGTGTAGGACACACGAATTTCTCGATTTCTACTTGAATTTGAGTTTTGAGCCGCGAAAAACCAACGAGTAGCGATTCAGGGTGGCGGGAAAACATCGAATTGGCCCGATTATCGAGTATTTCAGCCCGTGGATTGGCTTTATAAACTGGCGAAAATACCTCTCATTTCCAATTGCTTAAGGAAATATTGCGCCTGGTCACCGATTTTCTTGATCAATCTCAAACATGCTGCATTTAGACCCCCCCTGTTAAGGAAATTCTAAGTACTTACTCCCCTATTTCTGGCATGCTTCCTATCTAAGAGGGCGCAAATACAGCGTATTCAGGACATTAAGGATGCCTCGAGGCGGCTGATGAGTGCAATTTTCTCCAGCTGATCCGCTAAGTTGGCTAGAGCGAGCAGTTTACGCAGAATCACCAGATGCTGAAACGAATACGCGTGGTATGGGCATTTGTTTAGAGTCCCGATGGTGCGAACACAGTTTCGCGGGGGTTTGTGCTGAGTCTACGGTAAGCACATGATAAACAAAGAAGTTCTCCGTAGATATGGAGAGGCGCCTAACAGCCATCGGGGCGCATCAAAATGGCGATAAGTACTGATAGATGCTGTCGTTTGTACCGATTAACTGTATTATTCCCCATGAGGGGACTATTTAGCAGTCAGGTAAAATAATTTTTTTAGAAAAGTAAGAGGGTATGAAGAAATGAGTGAAGTGGACGAGACAAATCAAGGTAGTGATATGAAAGCGGGAATTATCGTTCTCGTAGTGGTTGGTGGTTTGATTCTGTGGAGTGGAATATACGCTCTGGCCGTTACGTAGGCACGCAGTACTTTAATCAGGCTTATCAATAGGGCCGTATTCTGGATTTTCCAGAAAGCGGGCAAATAATAACTGGACGACAGGCGATGTGCTGGATTTCACCAGCAATCGGTCGCAAGCCGGATATCTTGAAAGGGTATCGGGTTTTGGGGTAAAGCTGTTCCGTTCCTATATCTCTGTGTGACCAAAGGTCCGCTTCGTGCGGGCCTTTTTTGGTTTGGGGCCAGTATTCTCGAATCAGTGTCTTGGTGCTACGTGTAGCGAAGCTACATTGGGCCAGAGGCGATTTCAAAACCCCTGTGCGGAGAGCGGGATGCCGTTGCTGAGGTGCCTGGTGAGCTGCATAGCATGCGGAGAGTCGCTATTTTTTCAGGAAATGCCACATGGAGATAAGTATCGCCGGAATGGACGAGAGCACTAAGGCCATCGTAATTGTATTCCCGATGCCAATGTCTTCCATAATGTTTATGCTCTCAAAATAGCGGAAAGCAAGAAATACTGGCATAAATACTATTGCCAGGTTTAGAAAAAATAGGGAGCCGAATGTCGGATCTTTCTTCGCCATCGGGGCATTATACATCGTCTTATTTGACGGGCTATAGGTCAGTAGACATCTTCTAGATCGTTCGCATTATTAAGCCGTAGTTTCTTGCTTCGCCGGGAAGTTCGGGGATTTCAACGACATGTCCGGAGCCGGGGGCGACATCGATAGCTACCCCCGTTTTATCCAGCATAGACTCAAGCTTAAAGGCATGGTTGCCTGATGGCGTCATTAGTTCCAGCTCATCGCCGATTTGAAATTTGTTTTTGACATCAATCATTAAC
The DNA here is from genome assembly GCA_003451715.1 of Gammaproteobacteria bacterium. Lineage (GTDB taxonomy): Bacteria > Pseudomonadota > Gammaproteobacteria > Pseudomonadales > Pseudohongiellaceae > UBA9145. Next base: position 4,875 of record DMJN01000260.1, read on the forward strand.
TTGCCCTGATCATCTGCGATTACTTCGCCGACAAATTGCTGACGCTCGGAATGAGAATAGTTCTCCTCGTATTGCTGCATTTCGTGTGGCAGGTGTCGTCGATAGAATCCTTCCGTATAACCTCGATTGGCGAGGCTCTCTAATTCGGACATCAAGTTCATGTCGAAAGCACGGCCGGAGCAAGCGTCATCAATAGCCTTTCGATAGGCTTGTGCTGTTCGTGCGGCGTAGAAGAATGACTTGGTTCTTCCTTCGATTTTTAAGGAGCTGATACCTATATCGATAAGTCGATTCACGTGCTGAATGGCGCGCAAATCTTTGGAATTCATGATGTAGGTGCCGTGCTCGTCCTCCCAGGCAGGCATTAACTCGCCAGGCCTCTCTTTCTCCTGCAATAGAAATACCTGATCTGTCGCCGGTGCACTGACCGCTATTTCTTTAGCTACGATGTTTCCTTCTGGTGTTTGTTCTGCAGGCGCTGTTTGATAGTCCCAGCGACAAGAGTTCGTACAGGCCCCCTGATTTGAGTCACGGTGAGTCATGTAACCGGAAAGCAGACAGCGGCCGGAGTAGGCTATGCACAGTGCGCCATGTACAAAGACTTCTAATTCTATATCGGGGCATTGCTGACGAATTTCTTCGATCTCGTCCAGGGAGAGCTCTCGGGAAAGGATTATTCTGGTCAAGCCAAGGTTCTGCCAGAATTTCACGGTAGCGAAGTTCACAGCGTTGGCTTGTACCGATAAATGAATTGGAATATCCGGCCATCTTTCACGAACCATCATGATAAGACCGGGATCTGCCATGATTAGCGCATCCGGTTGCATGTCGATTACCGGTTCCATATCACGCAGGTAAGTGTGAACTTTATTGTTGTGAGGTGAAAGATTGGAGGCGATGTAGACCAGTTTTCCCAGTTGATGAGCTTCTTCGATAGCCTCGGCAATATTCTCCAGGCGATTGAATTCATTCTCACGGACTCGGAGGCTATAGCGTGGCTGGCCGATGTAAACGGCATCAGCGCCGTAGGCAAATGCGTAGCGCATTGCCTTAAGTCGACCTGCGGGGGAGAGTAATTCTGCAGCCAAGACCCAGGACCCAGGGGACACCCTAAACTCGAAAAAGGGGACACCGATAATTTATCAGTGTCCCCTTTTCTAAAGATTCCTAATGCGCTGAACTGTCTGCAGACGCAGCAGGCAATGCCATCGCTGTAAGTTTGGCTCCGGTTTGCAAGATGATGTACTGATGCCCATCGTGCATCCAGGAACTCATGCCATAACGGCTCGCCGCAGGCACTTCGATTCGACCCA
>DMJN01000165.1 GCA_003451715.1 Gammaproteobacteria bacterium
TGGAATGACAGTCAATCAGGTTGCCGCCGAGCCGCCAAAATGATCCTGGTCATAGTTGGCTAAGATAACCCCCATGGGTTATAGTATGTTCAAGTACACGCCGACGGATACCTTCACTAATCAGTTGACATTCTTCTATCCAAGACCAATTTTTCTTGATTCCATTATTAAGATTCATCGACAAGCTCTGTAAAAGTGTCAATGGAGAATGGTTTTGGAATGAGATTCGCTGAAGCCTTTTCCAGTTTCTTCGAGTAGGTCGACAAGCCACTGCAAGTCCCTAATCGAGCATACCTCTACTGGAGAATGTGTATAACGAACGGGAAATCCAATCTCGATTGTGGGAATCCCACGATTGAGATGTTGGGCGAACGCACCATCAGTGATAACACCAACAACACTTGCACGTTGAAGAGAGACACGAGATACCTCAGCACTTTTTTCAATCAATTCTACAAGCCAAAGAGGTGGAAGAACACCTCCCAGTGTGCCTCGACCATGAAAGCTGTGAAGGTGCAGAATCGGACCACCACCTAGGCTGATGTCACTATGTCCTTTCATTTCCGGGTTATCAGTGGCAGGGCTAATATCAACGACGACAAGAGCATCGGGGTTCAACTCACGGACAGTCGGTACAAGAGCACGGATACTGAACTCTTCCTGGACGCTGGCAATTGCTGATAGCCTGCAGTTAGCATTCCCTGCAATACGTTGAAGCATTTGTGTAATGGATGCCAGGCCTGCTCTGTTATCAAGGGAGTTTGCGAATATAGAGTCGCCCTCAACGTGCCAACTCCGAGCATAAACTCCGAAATCACCAACCCTAAGTCCGAGTCTTTCAACCTCTTCTCTGTTACGCGCACCCACATCTAACCAACATTCGCCAATGGGCCGAACTTTATATTTTTCGCTTTCAGGTGTGAGATGATGCGGCCAAGTAGTAAATACTCCTGCCACGAGTCCTTTACTGCCGATAACTAAAAGCTTCTGTCCCGCAAGCACTCTTTCTGGAATTCCCCCCAGTTTATTAAGGCTAATGAAGCCATCTTCACCAATTTTACGGATCACAAAGCCAACTTCGTCCATATGGGCTACAAATGCAATATGAGGCTCTCCTTTACCAATAGTAATGCTTAGATTACCCAAGCTGTCTTCATGAATTTCTCCGTAATTTTGCCAATTTTTGCGAATTACCTTGGCGACTTCACCTTCACGCCCTGAAGGACCCTCTTTTTCGGTCAGTTCTCTAATATTGTTCAGTAGTTCTTTCATACCCTGCTTTGTGGATTGATGAAATATCCGCGTGAATTTAGCTCATGTGCACCTTTACGTATGTATTGGTTGCGCTCTATCGCTTCAGTATCGACAGCAGAGGCTGCAAGTCTTTGCCCATCGGACACATTCCATCTTGTGGCTACATCCACTGCAGCTTCATTGTTTAAAATTCCAGCTGCTTGTGCCGCAGCACCATACGCAACAAGTTCGTCAGATTTTGGGATTACAAGTTCACGTCCTGAAAGGCGTGAGATGGTTTTTTGCCAGACTTTTCCTTTCGCTCCACCCCCAACTAGAATGATTGGGGCATCCGAATCAATGCCAGAAGAATGAGCGTGCAAAACTCCGATTGACTGCACCAAAGAAAATGCAACACCTTCATAAGCTGCGAGCAATATCTCTCCTGGTGTCGTAGTGTGATCTATACCTACAACACTGCCTCGTGCATCGGGATAATTAGGTAATCTTTCTCCACTTAGAAATGGCATAACAACAACTCTTGTCTGATCTGACACAGAATCTCGATCAAGACTAAGTATCTCAGCAATATTGTCCACAGCAAGCGTTGCATTTAATGTACAGGTCAAGGGCAAATGTTCTCCGCTAGCTGATGCATGTGCGAAGACTTGGCCCGATATATCCGCTGGTGCCTTGAGAGAGAGCATATAAGCGGTACCTGAGGTTCCAAGACTGATGACTGGTATACCAGGTTTGACTGCAAGACCCAGTGCTGCCGCTGCATTGTCTCCTGTTCCACAAGCAACGGGGATTCCTACTCTGAGCCCTGTCCAATCCGCAGCATTTGTATTCAGTTTTCCAGCTATCTCGTTAGGCTGAAGTACTTTCGGAAGCATGGATGGTTTCAAACCCACAAGGGGATGATCTAATACCTCTTGAACATATTTGTTTTTGCGGCTGGACCACCAACCGGTTCCCGATGCATCGCCCCTATCTGTGATACCATTACCGGTCAGTCTTTCGGTCAAATAATCATGTGGAAGACGTATGAAAGCAGTATTTTCAGCAATCTTGGGTTCTGCGCTTCGCAACCATGCCCACGAACACACCGAAAACCCTGCAAGTGGCTGGGTACCAATTAGTTCTGTTACATTGACTGGACCACCCAATGCGTCTAAAAGTTGCTCAGCCATATTAGCTGATCTTGTATCGTCCCAAAGTATTGCACGCCTTAATGGTCTATGTGCTCTATCAAGAGTTACTATACCAAGCTGTTGCGCGGCTATTGATATTGCCTCAATTTGCTCACAACAACCAGTTTGAGAAAGTGCTCCTGCCAAAGCATTCCACCAGTTCTCAGGATCTGTTTCGCTTGCCGAACCAGAGCGAAAAACATCATGTTCAACCCGGCCACTTGACTTTATTTCACCCTTGTCAACATCAACAACCATAACTTTGGTTGATTGAGTTGAACAGTCTACACCAGCTACAAGTCGGTTATGCATTTTATCTTTTCATTAAACGTTAAATAGATTCTGTAAATTCTAATTAGTGTCTGACAGAAAAAG
>DMJN01000154.1 GCA_003451715.1 Gammaproteobacteria bacterium
AACAGCGGGCAATCCTGTAATGCACCTACGAGAATGCTGGTGCCTAACTCCCGCATGGCGGAAGCGATCGAGGTAGCCAAAACCGCAGCCGCGAAAGCGACCGTAGGTGATCCCACTGCCGAGACGACCCGGCTGGGGCCCGTTGTCAGCGAACTGCAATTTAACAAGATTCAGGGACTCATCGAAAAAGGCATTGAAGAAGGAGCCGAGTTGATCGCCGGCGGCCCAGGTCGGCCGGAAGGTCTTGATAAGGGCTACTACGTCCAACCGACAGTCTTTGCCAACGTTCGCAATGACATGACAATCGCCCGGGAAGAAATTTTCGGGCCAGTGCTTTCCATACTTGGCTATGAAGACGAAGCAGAAGCCATTGGAATCGCCAACGATACCGACTATGGTCTGTCCGGCTATGTATCTGGAGATCCGGAACATGCACAACGCGTAGCTCGGCGGCTACGCACAGGCAATGTGCACATTAATGGTGCCGGCCCGGATTTTTCAGCGCCTTTCGGCGGTTATAAGCAGTCCGGCAATGGACGCGAATGGGGCCTGGAAGGATTTGAAGAATTTCTGGAAACCAAGGCCATGATGGGTGCTGCATGAGGGGAAAGGCGTGACTACTGATATTCAGAAAAATGCCATAGACATAGGCATCATCACCAACGAGCTCGAGGCAATGTTGAGTTTCTACAGTGAAACTCTTGGCTTGGAACTTGAGGCTGTCATCGACATGCCCGGCGGTGGGGTGATGAATCGCTTCAAGGTGGGCGACAGCATCGTTAAGGTGATCGGAATCGATCCCCCACCAAGCGTGGAGGCAGCACCGGGTGGCATCCGTGCTGCCACAGGTTATCGCTATTGGACAATACACGTTAATAATCTGGCAGAGAGCGTGCAGAAGATCGAAGCCGATGGCTACAAGGTCGTAGTGCCCGTCAAGGAAATCCGTGCTGGCATCACTATAGCAATCGTGGAAGATCCCGACGGCAACTGGGTCGAGCTGCTGCAAAACGGATAATTGCGCCGATCAGCTCCACGGGCAGGAATCTTACCCTGACCAGTCATCAGATTTATTCTTCCGGCATTGTTAGATTGGAGTACACTGTCGGTTAAATCCTTACCCCAGAGATCTGCGGAGGAACTCATGAGTCACGGTATCCGAGTACTACTCGGTGCTGTGCTGCTGTCCGGCATGGCACTGCTTGATAATTCCTCTCTATTCATCGATTCCGTCCTCGCCCAGGAGCAAGATTATCCCCATGCTTTTCCCCGACCCGGCGTAATCAAGTTACTGGATAATGAGCGCGTGTTGATCTGGGAAGTGGTGTGGCCCGATGGCGCACCGGCACCCTATCACCGCCATCAGTATGATATGACCGGCGTGTTTCTGCGCTGGGGCCCGCTGCGAGTAACCCGTCTGGACGGAACCTACACCGACAGCCTGGAACCGTTTGAAGTGCCCAGCGTGTTCTTCCTGGAGAAAGGCGTGACTCACAAGGAAGAAGGTATCGGCACACCGGAGCGGCACTCTATTATGATCGACCTGAAGGAATATACGGTCCCAGCTATGAACAGGCGCGGAGATGAAATCAACCCGTTCCATCCAGGCAGCGGAGAGGAACTGCTTGATAATGAAAGACTGACCATCAACCATTTGAATTTACAAACCGGGCAATCATTCCCGCTGCACTATCATGCAGAAGATTCCGTTCTGGTGTTTCTCTCAGGGGGCACCTTGCGACTGATCAGTGATGACGGACAACAGGAGTACAAAAACCTGACACGCAAGGATGTCTGGTATCTGCCGAGAGGGCAATCCCATTCCTTAGAGGTTGTCAGTGGTTCACCTGAGATCATGCTGTATCAACTTAAGTAGCTATGCTGGAACTGCGACCGAACTGCGAACTGTGTGATAAAAATCTGTCGCCCAGCTCAAGCGAAGCACGCATATGCAGTTACGAGTGTACCTTCTGCGCAACTTGCGTAGATAATGTCTGCCCCAATTGTGGTGGCGGATTCAGCGCTCGTCCCATTCGTCCTGCTAATCCCCACAGAGAAGGTGTCAGCGTGGAGCTGCAGCCGGCGTCGAAGAACCGTAAACAGTGTCAATTCACTAGCGCTGAAATCGAAGAAATCTCAGCCATGCTCAGGGAGATACCGCCTGAAGAACGATGATTGCATTGCACTGCACGGTGTAATCACCAATAATCCTGTTTATGTCCACGTTCCTGCTTGTAGGCATTGTCGTCCTGGCATTCGTCATCTGGATTTTCAACCTGTTGGTGAAAGACAGGAACCAGGTACTCGCTGCCTGGAGTGATATCGATGTGCAACTGAAACGCCGCCACGATCTGATCCCGCAACTGGTGACGACGGTGAAAGCCTACGCTGACTTCGAACAGGCTACCATGACTGCCGTGACTGAATTACGCAGTCGCAGCGAGGCAGCCACCCATCTGCCGGAAAAGGCTGCACTGGAAGATGAAATGGTTTCAGCGATTGGCAGACTGGTAATTCTCGCCGAAGACTATCCGGACCTGAAGGCAGATGCGAATTTCGGGCAACTGCAATCGGACCTGACTGAAATCGAGGATCATATTCAATATGCGCGACGTTTCTACAACGGTGCAGTTCGCGTCTTCAACACCCGGATACAGAGATTCCCGAATAATCTGATTGCCAAAACACTGCGCTTTTCGGAAGCTGAGTTTTTTGAAGTGCAGCAGGCTACAGAACGACAGAGTCCAACGGTGGAGATCGACTAGATGAAACGTCTCATTCAATCGATGCTCTGCCTTAGCTGCTGGATATTTTACAGCGGACTGGCTCTCGGGCAGGAACAGATACTCTCCTTTCACAGCGAGATCCGGATCCAGACAGATGCCAGTATGCTGGTCACCGAGATTATTCGAGTACGTGCCGAAGGCCAACAGATTCAACGCGGTATTTTTCGAGATTTCCCAACTCGTTATAACGATCGTTTCGGGAATAGCTTTGTTGTCGATTTCGAAATGTTAACCGCAACCCGTGATGGTGTACTGGAAACCTGGCGTGTTGAAAATATTGGCAATGGCGTGCGCATCTATCTGGGTAATGCAGATGTATTTCTCCAACCCGGCGAGTACAGCTATGCCATCAGTTATCGAACCAACCGGCAAATTGGCTATTTTGCAGACCATGACGAACTCTACTGGAACGTCACTGGCAATGGCTGGGCTTTCCAGATTTTGCAGGCCAGTGCTACTGTCTCTTTTCCAGACAATGTTGCAGGGGCAGACCTGACCATGGAAGGCTACACCGGCCCCTTCGGAGCGGCCGGCCAGGCCTACATCGCGTCAGTTCAGGACGGTTCCGCCTCTATTCAGACCACTGCGACGCTACCGGGAGGAGCCGGCCTTACACTGGTGATGACCTGGCCGAAAGGAGTGATTGTTGAGCCCACTGCCCTAGAAAGATTCTCCTACTTGCTGGTGGATAACAGGGGGCTGCTGATTGCGCTACTGACCTTGCTGGCAGCAGCGACTTATCTGTACCTGGCCTGGTCACGAGTGGGGCGCGACCCTCAGAGCGGCACCATCTTCCCACATTACACCCCTCCTAAGGGATATTCTCCTGCCTCAGCCCGTTACATATCGAAGATGAGTTATGACATGCAGGTGTTCACGGCGGCTGTTATCAATCTCGCGGTAAAGGGTTACCTGCAGATTACCAAAGAACAGAAAGAATACGTACTGAGCAAAACCTTTTCCAAAACTCCCCTGGCTGCCGGTGAGCAGGTAATTATCGACAAGCTGTTTTCTGAAAACGAAGTATTGGAACTGAAAAAGGAAAATCATGAGATCGTGATGGGTGCAATCAAGGGACACCGTAAGGCATTGAAGCGGAATTATCTAAATATCTGCTTCGCTAAAAACTCCAGTTTTCTAATTCCCTCCGCGTTGGGGGCTATAGTGATGCTGGGAGTTATCGCTGTACTGGGCGCCCTGACCATCGCAGTGGTAGCTATCTTCGCCGTGATTGCCGGATTGCATGGCTTGTTCGCCTATTTGTTAAAGGCACCTTCGGTGCGGGGCCGCGTGTTAATGGACAAACTGGAAGGATTCAAGCTTTATTTGGAAGTCGCGGAGGAAGACGATCTGAATTTGCGACATCCCCCAGACAAGACACCGGAGCTATTCGAACAAATGCTGCCCTATGCGATAGCACTGGGAGTCGCCGAAGACTGGTCTGAGAAGTTCACGGCAGTTTTTTTGAAACTGCAATCACAAACTGGGGTGGCCTATCATCCTTACTGGTATCGCGGTCATTTCGACATCCAGCACATGAACGAATTCTCATCAGATGTCTCCAGTTCCATGAGTTCGGTCATATCCAGCTCATCGACACCTCCCGGCTCCAGTTCCGGAGCTGGCGGTGGCGGATTCTCCGGCGGCGGTGGCGGCGGTGGCGGCGGCGGTGGTTGGTAGCCCAGCTAGTCCAGCAATACTGATGTTTTGTCAGCTCTACGCTGGCGAGAGATACCAGAGAAGAAGAATACAAAAACTCCGATGCGGTATCTCAATGCAAGCAGCTATCAATGCTATTGCAGTATCACCAAAAAAGGTTCCGAGCATCAGCCCGGTGAAACCTGGACGAGGAATTCACTGGGAATCCCTCGTCTGATTTCTTGCGGCTTAGTGGGGGTTAGGGGGGGTATTGAAGATAACTCTCGAGGCTAGTTCGATATCGAAAGTGCCGCCACCATCCTGACCGACATGAATGATAAAAGTATCGGCATCGGGATTACTGTAGCCAAGGGTTGGCATTCCAAATCCGGACACGTCGACAAACTTGACGCTATTGGAAGTGATTTCTGCCAGTTCCATTTCCTGGGCAGATTCGGTGCGCGGTTCCATGCCTGGATCCCACTGCTGAATATGCAGAACCAGTGATCCATCTACTTCTTCGATGGTAATCATTTCGAACATGCTGGTGGCATCGTTACCGGTCATGCGCACGGCTGCCATTAGTGAACTTCCTTCTGTGGCAATCCAGTTTTCTTCCAATTGATTCGGTCCCAGGTTGCCTGCCCAGTTGCCGGTCATCCAGTCCAGCTGTTCTATGGTGGCTGGCGGACCGGCGGCTAATGTTGTACTGCTCAGCAGGGCAAGTAAGACTATCGATGTTAATTTCTTCATTTTATGGTTACTCCAATTGGTGATGTTTTTTCCAGCTATTTAACTTTATCTAACCAGGGATCCAGAGACTCCCAATTCATGCGAAACATATGCGGGGCACTATCCAGAATAGCAGCATCCAGATCAACGCCCGCCTGGGTGAGAGCATCAACTGTTTCGTCGAAGCGATCTGCCCAGCCCAGTTGGTCGGCGCCACCGATGCGCAGATAGATTGGAAAGCCGTTTAAGGGACGGTTATCGACTACGGACGTAGCGAGCGCGGGAACGGCGACTACACCCTTGTAGTCTTCCGGATTGCGACGCGCAATTTCCAGGGCAGATATGCCACCATTGGAAATTCCGGCGAGCAACACTTTACCTGCGGCGATATTCTCTCTTTTTTGCAGTTCCACTATCAGTTGTTCTACCTTGCCATTGTTTTCCTCGCCACGAAACGCGCGGTTGTTCGGTGAGATTGGCACCGCGACTACCCAGCCACGCTGTGCAAAACCACCCCCGAGCCACATGGAGGTGTCTCTCGAAATGGAGGCATTACCGGGCCCACCGCCCATCAGAATTAACAGGGGTGCCGGCTGATCTATCGTCTCTGCGGGTTGCACCATGAACACGTTCAAGCGTGATCCATCGGCGAGATCGATGCGTTCCTGGGCCTTAGTCATTGCGGGGAGGAATAGCAGCAACAGACTTAGCAGTAAACTTGTTCTTTTCATTATGTCCTTCTGCTAATTTATCAGAGCTCAACCCGAAGATTGTTCCCGATTCTTGTAGTCTTCGACAAAACGCTCATGCAGGCGTCGCATGCCACCCAGCCAACGATCGTAATCATCGGTTTTACGGCGCATATACGTTAGCACCTCCGGATGGGGCAACACCAGAAAACGCTCTTCACCGAGGGTTTCAATCACCGTATCCGCTAACTTGCCCGGCTCCAGCATACCATCGAGGCCTGCCACGCCACCATCGCCACCGGCCGTCATATTGGTACGTACTGCCTGGGGGCAGAGTACCGAGACATTGATACCTCGATTGCCATAGCTTATCGATAGCCACTCGGCAAAGCCAATCGCAGCGTGCTTGGTAACAGAATAAGGAGCAGAGCCCACCTGACTCAGCAGCCCGGCGGCAGAGGAAGTGTTAAGCAGGTAGCCCTCACCCCGTTCCAGCATGGAGGGTAGTACAGCCCGGGCAGCGAAGATGTGTGCCATGACATTGATGTCCCAGATTTTCTGCCAGGCATCGGTAGGCACGGTTTCTCCGCCCGCCGTAAAGATTCCAGCATTCGAGCAGAACAGATCGATGTGTCCGAACTGATCCAACGCTGTGTTTACCAGGGTATTCACTTCGTCTTCATTACCCACATCGCAGCATACGCCGAGTGTGGCAGTTTGCGAGGCAATGTCAG
>DMJN01000170.1 GCA_003451715.1 Gammaproteobacteria bacterium
TGAACTTCTTCGACCGTACCGAACTGTTCAAGTTCCTCGGTGTCGATGATGGAAAGATCGCCCACAATAGAAATCAGTTTTGGACGATCCTTCACGTGTTGTTGTTGAAACTCCAATAGATCTTCCATGCTGGCGGTTTGCAGTTGCTGGAATCGGGCGCGCCGCGGGTCAGTTTCGAATCCCAGCCGTTCCCAGCTTCGCACCGCACCGATGACTTGACGGAAATTCAGTTTCGAAGTTCGATAACGATTGAGTGATGCGTTGACCGATTCTTCGAAGCGCTCGGAAGATGAAGGCATGTTATCAATCAGATCGATAAAGGCTTCCAGTGCATCCACCGTTTTATCGGTCTGGGTGCCTATGGCGCCCAACATAAGATTCTCGGCGTTCAACCTGCCGCCCTGAGAATAACGTGCCGAGGCTGAGTAGGCGAGCGCTCGTGCTTCGCGTAGTTCCTGGAATACCACGCTGGACATTCCACTGCCGAAGTAATTCGTATAGATAGAAGACATGACACTATCGTCTTCGGTGAACTCACCATCGGCAAACTCGATACGTACCTGTGCCTGGGCAGTCTGCTGATCGACCACCAGTAATTCGGTGTTGTCAACCTCACGAGCCCGGCGGAAGCGATACTCCGGAGTATCCAGCAACTCGCCCTCTACGATGTGATGACGTCGCAAGACTTCCACTACATCTTCCAGGGGCATAGAACCGGTGTAGGCAATGGTATGCTTATAGTTCAACAGATCTGAGGGTAGCGTTAATAATTCATCCAGTGTGGTGTCGCTAATCTCTTCACTGCTAAGCGCTTCCAGCATTGGAGATTCTTCGCCGTAGCGATTGTACATATAAAGCGCCCTGGCGATTGCGGGGGGCGAACTCTTCTGGTCTTCCCGTGACTTCAGCAGAATACCCTTCAGCTGTTCCAGCGTCTGCTCATCGGTAGCCGGTGTCTTCACCAGTTCCATGGCCAGTTGCAGGGAATTTTCAAATTGTTCATCTAATCCTGAAACGGCGATGGCAGAGGAATTTTCACCGGAGCCAAAGCGAAATTCAGATCCCATGCGGTACCATTCTTTCTGCAACTCTTCGTTACTCATGTTCTGTGTACCGGCAACGTTCATCAGCGAGGCTGACAGGCCGAGCTTCTCATTCTCTTCGGTGCCGACTTCTACATTGATGGAGAACGTGAACAGGTCATTCAATGGATTCGGGGCATAATACAATTCCACCCCATCGGTGAATTCCACCACCCGATAGTCGCTATCCGCTTCCACGAAGGACGGCTCTATTTCAGAATAATCCATGGCCAGTACCTGGCTGGCAAATTCCGATTGGCGGGTAGGATCGATGGTGACTGGATCGATCTGGGGTTTTTCCACCGGAGGAACTTCATGCTGTGCATCCACGCGATACACCGCTACATAGTCATCACCAAAATACTTGTTCGCAGCATCGATGACATCCTGCTTGGTCAACTGCTCCATACGCTGAATCTCGGCGATGTGATGATCCCACTCGGCGCCTTCGATAAATGCCGTCCGCATCATGCTGACGCGTGCCGTGTTAAATTCCTGACTGGCTTTTTCATTCTTCTTGAAATCATTGATGATGGCGGGAATGATCCAGTCTTCGAAATCTCCAGCCTTGATGATTTCGATCTGGTCCAGTAAGAGCTGCTCGACCTCGTCCAGGGTCTGGTCGCGCTTCGGCACACCATACAATTGCTGTACTCCGTAATCATTCAGGAACAACGGAGATGAACCGGCACCAGCCACCAGTTGTTGCTGGTTCAGATTGAGATTGATGAGTCCGGCGGTGCGATTGTCCAGAATCATATCCACCATGATCAGCGCTTCCTTTTCGCTGCTTGCATTGGCGGCGGTGCGAAACGCGATCTGTACCTGTTCCTCGCCGGGGTATTGCACGGTTCTACGTTCAGCACCCTCAAGCGATTGTTCAACCCAGGGGCCTACGTCAGCAACAGGTTTGGATTCCCAATGCGCAAACTTCTCGCTGATCAGTGCGATGGTTGCGTCGATATCGATATCCCCACTCATGAAGATGCCCATATTGTTGGGCACATAGTAGGTGTCGAAGTAGTTCCTGATATAGACTAGCGAAGGATTCTTCAGATGGTCGACGGAGCCGATTGTGGGTTGTTGCCCGTAGGGGTGTTCCTTCCACATCAGTTCATCCACTGCGGTGCCGATGATGCGATCGCGGTTATCCAGGGTTCGGTTCTTCTCTTCATAAACCGTCTCGAGTTCGGTATGAAATAGACGGAATACCGGGTTAACGAAGCGGTCGGATTCGATTTCGGCCCACTGTTCCAGGCGGTTGGAAGGCAACCCTACCTTGTAGACGGTCTCTTCGTACCAGGTGTGCGCATTCAATGCCGTGCCACCCATGCCGTTGTAAAGCTTGTCAATCTCGTTAGGAACCGCGTATTCGGAGGCTAGCTGCGCCTCGCTGTTAATCTCCGCGTAGATCTCGGCGCGCCTGGCTGTGTCGGTTTCCTGGAAGTGTTCCTCATAAAGCTCAACGATTCGGTCCAGGTGGGGGCGCTCAGCCTGGTAATCCAGGGTGCCGAGATTCTGATTTCCCTTGAACAGCAGGTGTTCGAGATAGTGAGCCAGTCCCGTGGCATCGGCCGGATCGTGTTTGCTGCCGGCGCGCACTGCGATCTCTGCATAAAAGCGCGGTTCTTCATGGTTTTCAGTAAGGTAGACCCGCAGCCCATTATCGAGTTCGTAGATGTGAGCATCCAGAGGATCCTCATCGTTGGGCGTATTGATGCGTCGGTAACCCAGCGTTGCTTCGGCGGCCGGGGTACTCACCGCCTGGGCAGATTCAGGGCCAACAGTTACTTGGGAAGGCGATTGCTCACTACAGGCCGCCAGTGTCAGTACTAAAAATGGCGCTAGAAAAACGCTGTACCATTCCCTTTTAACGAAGCGGGTAAGCATATTGAAACTCCTAATTTGGTGATCCTGGGTCAGTAACCCCTAGTTTGGCAGATTATCCACGCTGACGCGTATATTTCTAATGGATGTCTGGCCATTTTCATCGGGAATCACATCCAGTACCACATTGACGCCATTGCTCTGACTCTCCACGAACTGGTCATACTGGGTCAATTGTGTCCCATCCAGATCGTCTTGCAGCCGTGTTCTGGCACGATCGAAAGCCGCTGTGCGGTCCGCCACTGCAGTAGTTATGCTGCCATCGGCTGCCACAATAGCGCCGTAGTTATTGGCCTGGGAGAACATTTCATCCATTAATACATCCAAGACCAGATCCTGGGTCGCACCGCTAAGGGTGCCGCCGGAATTTGGCAAGGAATTGGAATACAGCTCCCGCAGTGCCCCCTCCCGAACGATCAGATCGTAATCATCCAGCAATGAGCTCTGCTCCTGGGTCAGTACATTGGAAAGATTGTTCAATAGTGCATCCGGTCCAAACATGGCGGCGGCCTGGTCCTGTGTCAGTTCTCCAGACAGCAGTTGCCCCATCATCTGGTAACGGGAGTCGGCATAGTTAATTAATGCATCTTCTATGGTTTCCCGATCTGCAGAGCCGATACCCAGAGAATCGAGATAATCGCTATACAGCACGGCACCTGCCTGCGCCAGTGAACGGGTCATATCAGGATCACTGAACATAGCCGGCGCGCCTGAGCGGCTTCTGCGATCTGGTTGTGTGCGGGCGACTTCCTGTCGCGCCTGCTCCAGCAAGGCTTCGTAGTCGGGATCAGCCTGCTCGCGCGCTTCCTGCAGGGCCTGGCTTAAATTGGAAAGCTGGATCCCAGCAGACTGTAATTGACTCTGCAGTTCCTCCAATTGGGCTTCGGATTCCATGCGCAAGCGAGTGTTCGCTTCCACCTGCTCATTCAGCTGCTGGCGAAAATCCACGGCAGACTCCAATTGAGCTCGCAATTCCGAATTACTGGATTGCAGGTTCCAGCTGATTAGACCGAGACCGCCTAAGGCAATCCCGCAGGCAATTAAAAGCTGTGATTTCATAAATAAGAGAGTCCTTGTCTACCTCATCGTTCCCGGCGCTGCTGCATTACCTTGTCGAATAGATCCCATGCTCCGGGAGTGAGGTCTGAATCGGGCCGGGCGGTTTCATTCAATTCCACGTAGTTTGGATTGGCACGGGTATAGGGCTGCCACCGCGGTAGTCCCGTACCATTCGGATTGCCGGTCCTGGCGAAATTCACCCAGTAGTCGGACATGATGTCGGCGATCTGACGATCCTCAGCGGTGGCCGGATTGCGCAATGTATGGGTGTTATTAAATGCGTAGGCTATTTCAGCAGCATGGTAAGCACCCAACTCGTCCTGCCTGGGACCCGGGGGGCGGTGACTGAAGAAATAGAGGTAGGCGTCTTCATCGACATTGGCAGTCATCCGCACCCAGGTGAGTGAGTTCCAGCCGAAGCCACCATCACGATATCCGTCCAGGGTTGATTTGCGCAGATCGCTGGCGGGATACAGCTGAAGGTATTCATCTGCAAGGTCACCGTAAATCTCTCGAGCGCGCGATATGTGCACATCGTCATTCTCGGGAATACGACTCAGTACCCCAAGTGTGGTGCCTTCCTCGGCATTATAACCAATTAGAACGGGCACCTTGTTCTGCTTGCCCTCGGAAAAAAGATTGAAAGGCTGATCTGGAATAACCCAGCCATCGACAATACCATCGGTGCGAAAACGAGATGCTACTGCCGCGTTGTGTAAATCGAGTGCTGGAACATCGCGTAACGCTGCCAGTGAATTAGCATTCAGGGATTCGCCCAGACTGGCTCCCTGGTTGGCAGCCTGGTCGAGAGTCATTCGAGGGTCGAGTCGGGCACCGCTCTCTCCGATCGCTTTATGAAACAATCCTTTTGCCAGCGGCGAAGCCGCCAATAGATTCACGCTCCAGGAACCGGCTGACTCGCCGAAGATCGTCACGTTGTCCGGGTCGCCGCCGAAGGCAGCGATATTTCTCTGAACCCATTCCAGGGCCTTGATCTGGTCCAGTACGCCATAGTTTCCAGCGGCGTTGTTGCCCGATTCATCGATCAACTCGGGATGCGCGAAATAACCAAATACACCGAGCCGGTAATTGATGGTCACCAGTACCACACCTTTCTGCGCCAGGTTAGTTCCATCGTAAGTCCCGGGCGCACCGCTGCCCCGGGTCAAGGCACCGCCGTGAATCCACACCATGACCGGCAGTTCTGCACTGGCCTGCTCTGCAGTCCAGACATTCAAGTAAAGACAGTCTTCGCTGGTGAGGCGTGCCGGACGATAGAAAAATGAATTCTCCGGGTAGGGCTCCTGCATGCAATTCGGCCCGAATGCCGTCGCAACCAGTTCACCTCCCCAATCGCTGGGATCGGCCGGTGGTTGCCAGCGTCTGTTGCCGGTGGGTGGCGCGGCGAAGGGAATACCCTTGAAAACGCTGACGGAATCGCCGGGCCCGGTAGTTTCTCCAATAAGGGCTCCCTGCGAAGTCTCCAATACAACCGAATCAGCCAGCAGGCCACAAGAAAAACAGAACCCTAAGGCTCCCAGTAAAATGCGCATCTTTAATTCCTCTTTAATTTGTCAGTGTCGTTCAGTCAGCAGAAGATTGGTAGCGAGCCCTAATCCAGAAAATATCCAGCCATCCTTGTCTCTTGCACGTTTCTTGTCTCTTATACTCCATTCCGGCCAGTTTAGGAAAAACGGGACAGAAATCATATTGTTATCCCCCGTACTGAACAGGCATTTGGTCGCTAATAATAGACTGAAATGGCAATTTCGAGCGTATAATCCTCCAGTCGAGTCCCTGATTCCAGAAAAACCGATATTACTATGCCTGCTTTTCGTAAGTTATTGATAATGCTGATTTTTAGTTGCCTCATGGCGGCCTGTACCAGTGCGTCTTACAGGCGCAGCGCCGACGATGAGAGCTACCAGGCGATAACAGACAAGTCCGAATTGGTCCCAGGCATGAATTCGGGCGTGGTGGTCGATGAGGAACGGCTCGTCGATCTCGGCGCTTACCAGACCAATACCGAATCCTTCGAATTCCTCGACAACGAGGCGGACAGCGAGATTGACGCGCGCATACTCCCCCTCAATGCCGCCTTGGACCTCGCATTTCTGCACAGCAAGGATTATCAGACCCAGAAGGAACGACTCTACCTGGAAGCCCTGGCACTGACCCTGGATCGCTACCGCTATACCCCTACGTTTTCGGCCACCGGTAGCGGTGACTACCAATGGGACACCGAGGATCAATTTGTCACCGACATGCAGTCCTTGACAGGCATGGAGAACTTGAATACCAGTGAATCCACTTTCACGACTACCAGCCTCGGTGCCCGCTATTTTCTCAAGAGCGGTGGGGCTATCGCCCTGAACCTGACCAATAACTTCACCCGCTTTCTTACCGGAGACGTCAGCGAATTCGGTACCGGCGCACTGATTGGTTCATTCACCCAACCGTTGATCAGGAATTTCGGAACTGATATCGAAACCGAAGTATTGATGCAGGCCGAGCGTGACCTGCTTTATCAGCTGCGGGATTTCACCCGTTTTCGCAAGAGTTTTACGGTGCGCGTAGCTTCTGATTACTACTCAATTCTGCTCAATCGAGAGACAGCCAGGAACAACTACGCCGGCCTGTTGGCGAATAACCTGTCACTGGAAAGAGAACAGGCTTTTCAGGCAGAGGGACTCACTACCCTGCTGGAAGTGGGGCGCCTGGAGCAATCATCGTTGCAGGCAGACCTGCGCTGGACCTCTTCGATTACCCGTTACAAGCGCAGTCTGGATAATTTCAAGATACTTATCGGTCTTGATGCCGATGATAGTATTATTCTTGATGATAACGAGATGACACTGATTGCCGAGACGGGCATGGACAGTCCCGATATCAGCCTGGAGCAGGCCACCGAAATGGCGATCCAGACACGTCTGGATCTATACACCCAGCTGGATCGTGTGCAGGACAGTGGCAGACGAATTGAGGTTGCCGCCAATGCGCTAAGCCCGACTCTGAATCTCAGCCTGGTGGCATCGGTACCCAATTCGAGCACACTCACCCCTGGTGAACTGGATTTTGAGAACACTGTTTATACCGCCGGCCTGAATGTGGACCTGCCCGTGGATACCAAGCTGGAGCGCAACAATTACCGGCGCAGCCTGATAGACTATGATGCGACTACACGAGACTATCTACTGGCGCTGGACAGGATTAAACTTGAAGTACTGGACACCTGGCGACGCATGAACGAAGCCCGTAAGAGTTACGATATCAGCGTAACCAGCGTGGAGATCAATGAGCGGCGGGTTGAAGAGGCGGAGCTCCGGGCGGAATTGGGCCTGGGTGATATCCAGGATACAGTAGATTCACAGAATGATTTAACGGCGGCGAGAACCGAATTGGTGAGTTCTATCGTGGAACATAATATTGCAAAGCTGGAATTTTGGAGAGACGTAGGCTTACTCTACGTTGATGACAATGGACAGTGGGAGGAAGGCATCGATGAGCCTCGATAAGCCAGATTTTCTGTCACAACTAAAAGGCAGGATTCCTCAACCCGTGCAGGAAAAAGCGGCAGCGATTCAGTCTCGCTTTCTTGCCGCCAGCAAGCCTGTGCAGTACGGCGTAGCTGGAACTACGGGAGTCCTGGTTTTAGTACTGCTCTTCAGCTTTGGTGGCGGCTCCTCTGATATAGAAACCAGTATCACGTTTGTTGCACGACGCGGAGACCTTGACATAACAGTATTGGAAGGTGGCTCCCTCGAAGCGCTGCAATCGCAGGAGATCAGATCGCGCATCAAGGGCAGAGAAGGCGTCAAGATTCTGAACATCGTCGAAGAAGGTTATCAGGTGACTCCGGCCGATGTAGAAAACGGTTTGATTCTCGTGGAACTGGATAAGGCGCAGTTGATTGATCAACAGCTGAACCAGGAAATCGCGGTAGAGACGGCGGAAGCTACTTTTATTGAACGCCGGGCCCAGTTCGAAATTCAACTGAATGAAAACATGACCGAGCTGAACGATGCCCGGCAGGAAATGCGCTTTGCCCGACTGGATTTCGAGAAATTTCTGGGTGGCAACGTGGTTACCGACATCATCGCTCAACTGGAAATTGAAGAACGCCTGGCCAGAGCCGAAGAGGCCGATCTGGCTGCGCTAGCGACCGAAGTACCGACACTTGGAGACGATCGGGAGCTGGCAAACATAGCCTCGGAGCGACGTGCTCCACCTTCATTCGACCCGACCGATCTGTCATCCCTGCCAGAACCGATGCGCGAGCGCAACGAACAGATGATGGCTGATAACGGGGGTGCGCTTCCGGCAGAGATGCTGGAGAGAATGCAGAGTTTCTCACAGGGAGGCTTTCCCGGTGGAGGGCGCGGGCCGGGTGGACCCGGCCGTGGCCAGGGCAGGGGTCAGTCTATTGCGGCAGAGCCCGCCGTGCCCGTACCTGATGGTCCACGTCCCACGCGCGAATCCACCGAGCTGACGCTGGAGCCCCTGGATACCGAAGGCCCGGGCTTCGAAGTGACCCTGCTGATGGATGACAGTTACATGGCGATTCGCGACACCCTGGACTTTACCCAGTATGCGGATATCGACAAGCTGGAAGATGGTGAGGCGAAGCAGCAATTACGCTCGTTGCAGGATGAATTGCAAGTCTCTCAGGAAGAGTATCTGTTAGCCCAGGATCGCATAGAGGGGCAGCGTCGCCTGGAAGCGCGTGGTTTTATCACACCGACGGAACTGGAGGCAGAGGAACTCAACCTGAGCAAGTCCCGCAACAAGGAAGCGGAGAAAGAGACCGCGCTACGCCTGTACATTCAATACACGTTTCCCAAAGACGCCGAGCAGAAACTGTCCGATTTTGAGAACGCCGTGATGGGCTATCAGCGCCAACTCAAGGAGAACATTGCCGAGCAGGCCCAGGAAGAAGCCAGGTTCAGCTCTGCCGAACGCAAATTCAACCTGGAACGGGTGAAGCTGGCCGACATCAACGAGCAGATCGAGTTGGCCACGATCCGGGCACAACGGCCGGGTCTGGTGGTCTATGGAGCGTCGGACCAGAATCAACAGCGGTTTCGTGGCAGCAGCCAGGAAGCGATCCAGGAAGGCGCCACCATCCGGCAGCGCCAGGCCATACTGACCATTCCCGATATGCGCGAGATGGCGGTAAAGACCAATATTCACGAGTCAGCTGTGCAGCGAGTCGCGGTGGGGCAGTCGGTAAGAGTGTCAATTGACGCCTTTCCCGATCAGTCTCTCACCGGTCGGGTAACCAAAGTTGCAGTGGTGGCCGATTCGGCCAATGCATTTATGAATCCCGATCTCAAGGTCTACCCGACAACCATCAAGATAGATGGTACTCATGACTGGCTGCGTCCCGGTATGAGTGCCGAGATCGAGATCCTCGTGGATAGCCTTAGAGATGTAGTCTATGTGCCGGTGCAGGCAGTGACCTACTGGGATGACAAGCATGTGGTCTACGTCGTGAATGGCAGCAATCCGCAGCGCAGAGAAGTCGAAGTGGGCACCTTCTCCGAGTCGTTTATCGAAATCAGCAGCGGCCTGAGGGAAGGCGAGGAAGTACTGCTCCTGCCACCACAACAGACTCCCGCAGAGTGGCCATAGTCTTGTTCAGAGGGTCCTAAGTTAACCATGAACACCCTCGATACCCATTCCGCTCAAGGGGCAACTCCTGATCCCGGACTCGTCGCCGGCCAGGCAATCGTCGCCAGTCTGAAAGACATACGCAAAACCTATTACATGGGAGCATTGTCGGTCGAAGTTCTGCATGGCATTTCGCTGGACTTCTATGCTGGGGATTACATCAGCGTCATGGGTCCATCGGGCTGTGGCAAATCAACACTCATGAACATCCTGGGTTGTCTCGATCAGGCAACCGAGGGGAAATACTTCCTCGGCAACGAAGACACATCGCAGATGGAAGATGATGAACTGTCTAGTATTCGTGGAGCCAGACTGGGATTCATCTTTCAATCCTATAACCTGATTCAGCAACTGGATGTACTTGAAAACATCGAGATGCCACTGTTCTATCAGGGCTTTTCCGAATCGGAAAGCCATGAGATCGCCATGGAGCTGGCCGAACGTGTAGGCTTGCAGGACCGGGTAGATCACAAACCCTTCGAATTGTCAGGCGGCCAGCAACAACGGGTAGCAATAGCCAGGGCACTGGCAGTGGATCCCCTGATCATCCTGGCGGACGAGCCAACCGGAAACCTGGATTCCAAATCCGGTGCCGAGATATTGAAACTATTTGACGAACTGCATGGGCAGGGCAAAACCCTGATCATGGTGACACACTCCGATGAACTGGCTGAACGCACGATGCGGGAGATCCGCTTAATCGATGGCACGGTGGAAAGTGATGAGCGACTTCACGCTTGATAGATTCGTAGAAAACAAGTCGCGCCCAAAGCCACGCTCAAAATTTAACCTGGTGCGCTTCAAGAAAATCACCCAGGTCGGTGTCAAGAGCATCTTCTCTCATGGTTTGCGCTCAATGCTGACCGTACTCGGCATCGTGATCGGTGTCGCTGCAGTAATCGCCATGCTGGCAGTGAGTGAGGGTGCCAGCTTCGAAGCCCAGCAACAGTTTCGTGACCTGGGAGCGAGCAACATCCTCGTCAAGAGTGTAAAACCGGCGGAAGTAGAAGAGAGCACCAATCGTGGATTCGGTCCTCCACAGGCGGTGGTATATGGACTGATGCATGCGGATATCAACACTATCAGGGACACCATACCGGGAGTCTCAAACGTCATCGCTTCGCGTATCGTGAAGAAGAACGTGTGGAACCTCGGTATCAGCATGAATACCGATGTGGTCGGTACCTCGGTGGATTATCCCATTTCGCGAAACTACAACCTGCGTTCCGGGCGTTTCTTCAGTGAAACTGAAATTCGTGACCACGCCAACGTGGTAGTGCTCAGCGACGAGGTCGCCAACGAGTTATTCCCGATCGACAACCCGCTCGGTCAGACCATCAAGATCGATAGTGACTATTACAACATCGTCGGCATCATGGAGTCGGAAGGATTCTCCAACCTGGGTCAAAATCAGGCGGGCAGTTCTAACTCGGCACCGAGTCGTGTGTTTATTCCATTTACCGCTTCAAAAAGCCGTTTCGGAGAGACCACTACACGGCAAACCGCTGGAGGCATGGAGTCAGAAACCGTAGAGCTGCACGAAGCCATTATCCAGGTGGAAGACCAGGAAACGGTTATTGAAGTTGGCGAAATTATCGATCAGATCCTGCAGCGTCGACATCGGGATGCAGATTACACCATTGAGATACCGCTGGCCCTGTTGAGGCAGGCAGAGGAGAGTGCCTTGCGTGATCAAATCGTGGCCGGTGCCATTGCCGGTATCTCCTTGTTGGTGGGTGGTATTGGCATCATGAATATCATGTTGGCCAGCGTCACTGAACGCACGCGGGAGATTGGGATTCGCCGTGCTCTGGGTGCCAAGAAGCGGGATATTATTGCGCAGTTTCTCGTCGAAGCAGTGATTCTATCCGGTGTTGGAGGCCTGATCGGCGTGGTATTGGGTATTATTATTCCGTTTATCATCTCAATCTTCTGGGGTATGACTACTATCGTGACACCGATTGCTCCGATATTGGCATTTTCGATATCGGCAATGATTGGGGTTGTTTTTGGTATTTATCCAAGTATGCGCGCAGCCGACATGGATCCTGTTGAAGCATTGAGGCATGAGTAGCTATACTCTCGATAGCTTGCATGACGTCCCTGTCGCGGAGATTGTGTTCTTTATTGGACCCAGCCCGGGCGGGCCCGGCCACCGAGCGAAGCTCGGAGTCGTTCGAGCAGCGCTCAAAGCTATCGCTTTGAAAACACTTGCTCTCACCCTGCCCGGTCGTTCGCCACTACGCGAGCGGTGCTCGCTTCAGCCTGCGGCTGTCGTGACTCACCCAAGTATGCGCGCAGCCGACATGGATCCGGTCGAAGCATTACGACACGAGTAACGGTCCCGAGGCAATACTTGTACTAGAGTCATCTTCGTTCCTAAAGTAGAAGCCTATCTGTGCCATTACGCGGCAAACCACCATGAATAGAACCGTGCGTCTAATTCTCATAAGCATCCTGCCTGGTGTAATAAGCCTTCAGGCCATTGCGGCTGACAACACGGCAGTGTGGATGCCTTACGATGAATCTGCCGATCTGGCGACTCTGGCGGCCCAAGAAAATGACAGCATGCATTACCGGCTGCTCAATTCCAAAGTGCTGGATAAGAATTCATTGTGGGATCCCTACTCCAGGGAACTGGACAGATTCGGCGCTGAGAACTATGAGGCTCTCAAACCACTAATACTCGATCGGCCGATCGCATCGATTCAAAATGCAGTCGCGGCGGGTCTGCTGACCTATGAGGCGCTTACTACTTTCTATATATACAGAATCCGGGAGATTGAATCAGACGACTCAAGCTATATCAATGCTGTCATCGCGCTGAATCCGTCGGCTATAAATCGCGCGCGCATGCTGGATGAACTGCGCAGGCAGGGGAGAGCCGTTCCTGCGGATTCAATATTTGGTATTCCGGTACTGCTCAAAGACAATATTGGAGTGGCGGGTATGGCCACTTCCGCCGGCGCGATTGCTTTGCAGAATAATTACACAGCCAATGCTTTCGTTACCGAGCGTCTGTTGGAAAATGGCGCAGTAATCCTCGGCAAAGCCAACCTCAGCGAGTGGGCTTTCTTCTTCTGCAACGACTGCCCATCCGGGTATAGCGCTATGGGAGGTCAAACCCTGAATCCCTATGGTCGCTTCGTATTCGGTACAGGCGGCTCGAGTTCCGGTAGCGGTGCCGCGACTGCGGCAAACTACGCCACGGTAGCCATCGGATCGGAAACGTCGGGCTCGATACTGTCTCCCGCCAGCGCCAATTCCCTGGTCGGTCTGAAACCCACCACGGGCTCCATAAGCAGGAGCGGGGTGGTGCCCATCTCGGCAACCCTGGACACAACCGGCCCGATGACTCGCTCGGTTGCTGACGCGGTGACCTTATTCAATGCCATGACCGGCTATGATGAGAATGATTTGGCGATGCCGTTACTCAGTGCCGACTTCGCCCTGGAATACCGCACAGTGGATTTGACTGGTAAACGCCTGGGTGTGTTGGAAAGTTTAGCAGATAATATGTTCTATCAATCTGCTCTGGGTTTGCTGTCTGAGAATGGCGCCGCCATTGTTGAGGTACTGCTGGATTACGAACGTCGCGAAGGCTTCAGCGAGCTGTTGGGGGGAGAGATGGTGAGAGACCTGGCGCTTTATCTGGAATCCTATTCCGCGGATGAAGTACAGATTGACTCGATAGCCTCTCTGCGAGCTTTTAACGAGAGTGATATGGATACACGAGCACCTTACGGCCAGGGACTTGTCGATATGATGGATGCTCTCGAACTCAGTACGGCAGAATTGGGATCCCTGGCTGACGACCTGCAATCCAATGCTCGTGCGGTCCTGCAGCAGTTGTTCAATGAATCCAAGCTGGATGTTTTGCTCTCCATCAATAACCGCCATGCCGGTGTTGCGGCGCTGGCGAATTTTCCTGCGTTGACTATCCCTATGGGATATGAAGCAAGCGGCAGGCCT
>DMJN01000265.1 GCA_003451715.1 Gammaproteobacteria bacterium
GTTCGGTACGGTCGAAGAAGTTCAAGTCGACCAATTGTTTATCGATTAGGAGTCTTTGCCCGGCTGCCTGACGCGCAGCCGGGCAATACCTGGAATAGGAACCCTCTGAACAACAACTCACATCGAGCTTTCCATTTCTACCCATGAGTACCAGCAACAGTGCAGTCGCGCTTTCTGTTTCCAGACTAAATAAAAGCTACGGCGATTTCGAAGTCATTAGTAATCTGGATCTGCAAATCCAGCACGGCTCAATTCATGGCCTGGTAGGCCTAAACGGTTCCGGCAAGACCACCACACTCGAATGCATCCTCGGCTTACAATCCTTTAACAGTGGTTCTATTACACTACTCGATAGGCAACCCGCCGACTTGCATCTCGCCCGAGGCCGTATCGTCGGTATCTTTGATACACCCAGTCTGCACCCCAACCTGACGGTTCGACAATGTTTGCAACATGCTGGCCTGCTTTGCGACAAGCCAACTCGCACAGCAGAGCAGATCGAACAATTGCTGGGGATAGATCGATTCAGTAATTTCAAAATCAGGCATCTGTCGCTGGGCAACAAGCGACGTGCTTCTATTGCCCAGGCCTTGCTGGGAAGTCCGGAACTGATTGTACTGGATGAACCCTTTAATGGCCTGGATGCCGAGGGTGTCGATGACGTGTTACAGCTCATCACCCATCTGAATCGTGCAGAAGGCACTGCCTTTCTACTGTCCAGCCACCAACTACCTTACCTGGAACAGATCTGCAGTCATATCGCAATCTTGCACAAGGGGAGCATTGCGGTCAGTGATGGCATTGCCGAACTGCTGAAGAGCACGGGCACGGAAATACTGCTGCGAACACCTCAGGCAGATGCGGCCATCGCCACTATCGAAGGGATTGCAACGGCTCAATACAGCCATACAGACGAAAGTGATTATTTGCACGTGCAACTTGGCGCAATGGATTCTGCCGATCTCAATCGCAGACTGGTAGCCGATGCCATCGATGTCTCCGAAATGATCTTGCAACGTGGTTCTCTTGGAAAATTGTTCCGTGAGATTACCCATGAGGCTGCCCCATGAACGGTTTACTGACGGCAATGAAGTGCGAAGCCTTTGTAGCTCTACGCACATTTTCCAGTAAGCTGATAGTGTTGGCTCCCGCTTTAGTTGTCTTCCTGCAATTCCTTCTTTTAAGGTTGACGGAGGCTGGACAATCAGCCAGAGACAACTTGTTAGGCAGCGATAGTTTTGAAGATTTGGTAGCAAATAATGCCTATAGCTACTTCGTGGATGGGCTCAGCACCGGTCTTACCATGCTCGGACTGTTAATGGTCGCACAGGCTTCTTACAGTTTTAGTTTCGATCGAGATACCGGAGCTGCGAGGCATCTCTTGATCAGACGCGTGAGCCGCAACAGCCTGATCACCGCGAAACTGATTCATCTGCATATTCTAGCCAGCCTATCGGTGTTGCTACTGATTGCGGTGAGCTACCTGATGAGTGAGCTGTTTTGGGATTTCGGGGCTGTTGTAGAAGACGGATTTGAACTCATTAGCGAAAATGAAATTCGTGCTGAGATCGCCGCTGGGCTACGCCTCGCACTGATACCACTGCCCGCGGCAATTGGCTTTGGTATTTTTATCTCAGTCTGTGCACAATCTGCTACTCAGGCGGTCACTACTGCATTGGGAATAACCCTGGCCATCGATATTTTCAAGATCATGCTGGGAGATATTGCGTATTATCTGTATGCAAGCTTTCAACCCTCGCTGATCGATCAATCCTATCTTCAGGATGTGAGCCGATTGGTGAGGGGTTACTCGGATGTTCTGATCGATGAACGAGTGCTGGAACTCAATACCTGGGTACCACTTCCAACCCTGGTCTTGTTCTTCATCGCAACACTGTGGCTGCTACAGCGAAAGAAAATGTAACTTGGCGAATGCAATGAATATAGAACTACGCTTGTTGAAATCGGCTTCATTGCTAGGCTTGGCCCTGCTGGCCGGCTGTATCAGTTATGAACCCGCCATACTGGTTCCCTCCCTTACCATGTCTGCAGAGGATATCATCCTCAATGACAACCCCGATGCCGCCAATGCACAACTCAATTTCGGTCTTACGGTCGCACTTAATGAGAGTGACTCCCTGGTAAATGTTGAAGTTCTTCCGGGCATTCGAGTATTGGGCGTGGATAACAATGGGGCGGCAGATTCAGCCGGAATTCAGGTGGGGGACGTGATTCTCTCGGTGAACGGTATGGACACAAACCATCCGGATACCCTGGCGGCATTGCAACAACAAAGTGGCGGCGTCACTGAATTCACCTTTATAGTAAGAAGAAACACCGTGGTGTTCGAAGCACAGCTGGTTGGCAGAGCGGTGAATGGTAATGCCCCGGCCCGAGAACTGTACCGAATCGACCCACTGGCGACGCGGGCAGCTTATACTACGGAAATGGTAAGCCTTCGTGGGCAATCAAATATCGCAGTAGCGCGGGTTGTGGAACTTCTTCCTGACAGCCCTTTAATCGTGGCCGGAATCGGTGTGGGCGACCGGGTAATGGCCATCGATGGCGTTAATCTGAACTCGGCACAGAGTCTGATTACGCGGTTAAATCGGGACTACTCCCTCGGCGACCGGGTGCAGTTTGACCTATTCGATGGGCAGGAGATGGAAACGGTGATGGTTCAGTTGTGGGATCCAGGTCGGCGCATCAGCCGGGTGAGCCTGTGGCCCTTATTGCTATACCAATCCTCATTGAATCCGCCCAGGAACAGCTTATCGATACTGGATTTCTGGTTGTTCGCGGTGTATAGCTATAACCGGGTTGAAGGGGAACGAGCTCATAGCCTGTTGGGTATTTTTAACTTCACCAGAGACTATGGTGAACTGGTTGAAGAGCAGGATTAGGGATGCTCTGATTCAAATGCTTAAAAACAAAGTATCAGAACTAAAATGTGTGGCTCTGCTCAGCTTAGCCTGGGCAGGCAGCATCTGTTATGCCCAGAACAATTATGTAGCATTTGAGCTGCAACGTGAAAACAACTGGGACTCGCTGATAACGGAAGATGTTAATGGCGATGGTGCCGATGACCTGGTGTATTCCAGTTACACTGAGGGTATCGGACGTGAATTACATATCCACCATCAACAGGTAGATGGTACATTCGCCTCTTCTCCTCAACGAATCGAAATAAAGACCGAAATCATTGCAGTCGGCTTCGCCGATTTGCGCCCGGCTCCGGGCAAGGAATTGTTGTTGCTGGCCAACAACGGTATTTTCAGCCTGTCCACCGCGATTCAGGGCTACACCGGAAACATCCAGCAACTCCTGGAATGGGATCTAATTGCCGCGATTCCCGATCTGCAACAAGTACAATTCTTCGACGGCGTCGCCGACTTAAATGGGGACGGCAATGTCGATCTGTTGCTGCCCGGGGACGAGCAATACGGATACTTCGCCGGGCTGGGAGATGAACGATTCGAGCTGGTCTCCCTGTTTACTACCGTCAATGACAACCTTCGAGCAGTACTGCGCGGTTCACAGGAATCAGAACTCAGCGCCCAGCTTAGCATCAACCCCGACAAAGGCGTTGTGGTCCAGATCAGTGCGAGCGCCCCTTCCCCGTTCAGGGATTTTATCGAAGCATGGGATGAATCTTCCACAGAGCAAAGCAGTCTGCTGAGTTCTGACCGCTGGATGCCCACGGCAGTACTTGCCAGATTAGACCAGGACGAGTTACTGGATATCATCTATCTAAACGTGGCCGACGATGGGCTGGGACAGCTGAACATTCACTACCAGAGCATCGAATCCGGTTTCGCATCCAAACCGGACTGGACGGGCTCGCTGGAAACCAGCGGCGATTTGCAACTGGTGGACATGGATAACGATGGACTGCTGGATCTGTATCGACTGAACGGAGATATTAATGAATGGAACGCCCGATTCTATGTCAATCGTGATGGTGAATTCGATCTCCACCAGCCTGCCCAGGTGATGCGCTTCTCCGGATACGATTTGCGCCTGGATTTCATTAATGCTGAATCCACGAGTGAGCCGGTCCTCAATGTGAGTTATTACACCATACCCGTGGTAGACGCCATCCGTAATGCCAGCATCAACCACATTCAATTGCTGTACGGTAGCGACCAGGCCGAACCCGGGCAGCTCTTTAACCGACGACCCGATGCGCGACTGGAAGAGAGTTTCTCCGCC
>DMJN01000315.1 GCA_003451715.1 Gammaproteobacteria bacterium
ACAATTGCCTGTGCTGCAATCTACCCGATTTCCGAAGACAGTGGCGAGGTCGCCTGTATCGCCATTGATCCTCGATACTACAACAAGGGTTATGGAGATCAATTGCTATCCAGCCTGGAAACAACGGCACGAGAGAAAAATTTGAACAAGCTATTCGTCTTAACCACGGTAGCGGCCCATTGGTTCCTGGAGAGAGGATTTGTAGAAACGGATGTTTCTGAATTGCCTGAAGGTCGCAAGCAACTCTATAACTACCAGAGAAAGTCCAAGGTGCTGCAAAAGATTCTCGATTAATCAATGGGGTCAGAGAATCAAGTATCCCCGACCCCATTGATTCTTTCCAGTAAGCAGATGCTGTAATCGTAGGGATTGGTATCGCTTTTCTGAAACTCCTGGCGTGAAATTTCCCGCCACTGGCTCTGGTCGAATTCAGCCAGATAAGTATCCCCTTCTACGTCAGCATGTACCCGTGTCAGGTGAAACCGCTGAGCCATCGGCAGGGCAGTCTGATATAAACCGGCGCCGCCGATAATAAAGGCTTCCTCGGAACCATCAATTTCGGAAATACTTTCGGCCAGGCTCAGCGCTTCCTCGAGCGAATGTACAACCCTCACACCCTCGGCCAGATAATCAGGATTAGCTGTGACGACAATATTGGTACGCCCTGGCAACACGCGTCCGATCGATTCCCAGGTCTTGCGCCCCATGATTATGCAATTGCCCATGGTGACACGCTTGAAATACTTCAAATCCTCAGCTAAGTGCCAGGGTAAGTTGTTATTTCGACCGATAACCCGGTTATCTGCCATGGCACAGATTAGTGCTAGTTTCATCGCGGTGAACTCGTTGTATTTTCGGTGCTTACTCTAAACGGAAAACGGGTAAACGATCGGGTCATGGTGTTGGTAACCTTCCACTGAGAAATCATCAAGCGTCACCCAGGTTTCGATGTCTTTGAGAGTTCTAATATCGGGATTGATTTGTAAACGCGGTGGATCGAAAGGATCCCGTTTCAACTGAACCGTTCTCATTAACTCAAGCTGGTCTTCATAGATGTGTGCATTGACGATCTTGTGGTAGGCGATACCCGGTGTCTTGCCTGTAATCTGAGCCATCAGAGCAAGCAGAGTGAATACCTGTATTTGATTGAAATTCAATCCCAACGGTACATCACAGGAGCGTTGATAACTACTCAGATAAAGCGTATCCCCCAGCAGCGAAAATGTATGAGTGTGCATGCAGGGGCGCAGGCAACCCAGTTCAAATTCTCCCGGATTGTAAAACGTCAAAATTTCGCCCCTGTCATCGATGCCCTGATCTAAGTTCTCTACAATCTTGCTGAGCTGATCCAGGGTGCTGCCATCGGCTTTTCGCCAGCTACGGCCCTGCACTCCATAAACACGCCCCATATCATCTGTGCCTCGACGCACCGGGTTGTTCAGCCAATCTTCATTCTGATTGGCATTGGCATCCCAGGATTTGGTGCCGAGGTTGCGAAATTCTGCCGCATTGTCGTAGCCACGCAGGTAGCCTAGCAGTTCTGCTATTGCAGCCTTCCAGAAGCTCTTACGGGTAGTGATGATAGGAAACTGGTTTGCAGCAACATCGTAGGAAAGATCTGCATTAATCACGGTTAGACACTTTTTACCGGTTCGCTTGTTTTCGACCCAGACTCCCTGGTCAATGATGCGCTGGCAAAGAACTAAGTATTGCTGCATTGGCTGGAATGGTCCTTTATGAACGATTAAGAGGCAGTCAACGGCCGAGGTTTGTTGTATGCCAGATACAACAGAAGTGCGCCTGCCAGAATCATCGGCGCCGAGAGTAATTGTCCCATCGTCAACCATTCCATGGCAATAAAGCCTATTTGTTGGTCGGGCTGCCGAAAGAATTCGACAAAAAAGCGGAATGAGCCATAGCCTAAACCAAAGACTCCGGATACTGCCAGGCGTGGCCGGTGAGTCGAAGAGTACCACCAGAGAATACAAAACAGGACTACGCCTTCCAGAGCGAACTCATATAACTGTGAGGCATGTCGGGACAACTGATCCACATGTGGAAATACCATCCCCCAGGCAACATCCGTTGGACGCCCCCAGAGTTCACCGCCAATGAAATTTCCCAGCCGGCCTGCTCCCAGACCGAACGGCACAAACGGCGCGATAAAGTCGGCCGTCTCCCAAAATCCCTTACCGATACTCCTGGAGAAAAAGTAGAGCGCTACCAGGACTCCCAGCAGCCCTCCATGAAATGACATCCCGCCTTCCCAAACTCGAAATAACCACAAGGGATCACCCAGAAATCGGTCGAAGTTGTAGAAGAAGACTGATCCCATGCGGCCACCAAGCACGACACCGAGTGCGCCGTAAAACACCAAATCAGAAATCTGCTCGCTGCTCCATTGCTCCGGTACTTTCTTCTGGCGGTAAGATGCCAGCGCCCAGGCACCACCGAAGGCGATAAGGTACATGATTCCATACCAGTGAATACTGATGGGCCCGAGGGAGAACGCAATGGGGTTAAACTCAGGAAACGTTAGCATTGGTCAGTGAACACTGTAGGCTTATCCGGTTCTAGGAACTATCACTTCCGAAGTATAGCAAGTTTAAGCAAAGCAAACGCACCCAAGTAAGCGCAGGCTGGTTCTTGACAGCTTGCCCGATTGTCTGCGACTCTGCGCCCTGGTTTTCGGCAGGCCAGGAAACTTCGGATACATTCAAAGAGACAGAGACTTTTCTATCCCCCTATGTGCCTTATTATCTTCGCTCACCAGGCTGAGTCCCGTTATCCATTGGTACTGGCAGCGAATCGTGATGAATTCTTTGCAAGACCAACTGAGCAGGCCGACTTCTGGCAAGTTCAGCCCAATCAATCCAACGCGCAACAGATACTCGCCGGTCGGGATCTTCTTGCTGGCGGAACCTGGCTTGGCATTACACGCGGCGGTCGCTTCGCAGCGGTCACCAACATTCGTGACCCATCCCAACCGGAACAGAAATCTCGCTCTCGAGGCGAACTGACCCGGGAATTCCTGGCCAGTACCCAATCGCCTCAAGAGTACGGTGAATCACTGGTTCAACATTTCAGCGAATTCGCAGGATTCAACCTGTTGATCGGAGACGGCGAATCGCTTTACTACGCCAACAACTTCGAACACGTAGTGTGGCGGCTTGAGCCAGGAATCTATGGCTTGTCGAATGGGCTGCTCAACACTCCCTGGCCCAAGGTCGAGCGGGGTAAAGAGCGGCTAAAGGAAATTCTCGGTTCCAATCAGAGCATTAACACGGATACGCTCATCGAATTGATGGCGGACCGGGAGCAGGCAAGCAATGATGAGTTACCAGACACAAGTGTACCAGTCGAACTGGAAAAATCCTTGTCATCTGCCTTCATCCTGAACCAGGAAAGACTCTATGGTACGCGCTGTTCTACAGCGATCATAATCGATACGGAAGGCGAGACTCGCTTCAGCGAACAAAACTACGATTCATTTGGTGAAACTGCAGAACAGCATACTTACAAACTTACGCTTGCTTGAGTGCTCTTTGCTGAGAATCCTGTCATGTAGGTACCAAAAAACTTCGCTGTTTCCGAACAGGACCGCATCACTAGTTTCGATTTTAGCGCCCTACTGGATTACAATACTGCCAATCGTGATGAAGAGAACAGCCCCGCTGCTTGAATGGATCCACCCTAAGGATCCCGCTTAGGACAAAGAGTTGAAGGGGCGTTTGTTTACCGAAAGACCAATTGCTCATGAGTAAGTCAGGCCTTGATCTTTGCAAGATGAAACAATCCGGATTTCCAACGGTCCAAGAACTTTCTTAACCAGAAGCACCAGAAATGATGATTAGCGCCGATGCTGCACTGTTGCGACTAAAAGAAGGCAACCAACGATTTCGTACCGGAGACATGGCTGTCATGCGGACAAATGCCAACGGTCCGCCGGAATCGGTACAACCACAGGCACCCTTCGCCATTGTACTTGGTTGCTCCGATTCTCGGGTACCTACCGAGCTGATTTTTGGTCAGGGCCTGGGAGATTTATTTGTGATTCGCGTAGTAGGCAATGTAGTCGCTCCATCCCAAATTGGCAGCGTGGAGTTTGCCGCTGAGAAATTTGGCACACGATTGGTTGTAGTTTTGGGTCATAGTATGTGTGGTGCTGTACAGGCGACTTTAGATCAACTCAAGCAACATACCGATAAGCGCTCACCACATCTGCGTGCCATAGTCGATCGCATACGGCCAGGCATTGAACCTTTGTTGAAATCCGCTGAAGAAATGACAGAAGATGAATTACTTGAGAGCGCAGTCCGGGCAAATATCGACGCGGCCGTCGACAAACTTTGCTCAGGATCGGAAATTATTGAATCCCTGGTTCAACAGCAGGGATTCAGGGTAATTGGTGCCAAGTATCATCTCGAGAGTGGTAAGGTAGAATTCTTTTAGAGGTTTTCTCGCCAGCTATTTGACCACTCTTACTCACAGCGCGACCACTCTTGCTTATAGCCAGACAATCATGTCCAAAATCCATCAACTCGAAACTGCACGTCTCAGCTTAAGACAGTGGCAAGATCGCGACCTGGATGGCTTTGCCAAGATGAATACCGACGAAGAAGTCATGCGATACTTTCCCTCCACTCTAAGCAGGAGCCAATCCAAAACTGCAATCGAAAAGTACAGCACTTTGATAGCGAAAAAGGGTTGGGGATTCTGGGCAGCAGAGAGTAGAGAGAATGCCAGCTTCATTGGAGTTGTGGGCCTGCATTACATCGATGATCTGCCCATCGTAAACTGCGTGGAGGTTGGATGGCGCCTGGCACGCCCATACTGGGGCATGGGCTATGCCACGGAAGCTGCAAGCCGATGTCTCGAATTTGCCTTTGGCGAATTGCAACTGGATGAGGTGGTGGCCATTACCTCAATTAACAATAAAAAATCACGCGCGGTAATGGAGAGGCTGGGAATGTTGAACAGTGGGAATAATTTTCTTCATCCGAGAGTTTCAGCCGAGTCAGGTATTCAGGAACACGTGCTTTACAGGATTACACCAGAGCAGTTTTATAATCGTGGCTGAAGGATCCGCTCAAGCTCAGTTGGTTCTGGAAGAACGAAGCAGTCTGTCTACACCCGCGTTGTAGAGTGTCAGATCCACCGCGCTGCGAATCATCTGTGCATCTTCCATCTGCATCACCTGGTCGAGCAGATCTTGCGCTGCTTCCAGGCTGACACTGCGAATTACCGATTTTACTTTCAACAAAGTGGCGGCATTCATTGACAGGATGTCAAACCCCATAGCCATCAACAAGACAGCCGCTCCCGGATCCCCGGCCATCTCACCACAGATGCTTACCTGCTTATGTTCTTTTTGTGCCTGCGACACCACATGATACAGTGCGCTCAGCACTGCCGGATGAAAAGCGCTATATAGGTTGGCTACTCGCGGATTGTTC
>DMJN01000281.1:0-4792 GCA_003451715.1 Gammaproteobacteria bacterium
CAGACAATTCTGTCGATATGGTGACCTGGATTCTCGGTCCCCATGAACTCTGGTTCGTACCTGGTGAGAATGTAACCCTGGGCGATCCGGCGGGATCTTTCCAGGAAATCGCCAGAGTGCTAAAACCTGGCGGTGTATTTCTGGTAGTTGACCATATTGCAGAGACAAGTGCCGGTCCGGAAGTGGGTGGAACACTACACCGAATCGGCGAAGGGGTCGTTGCTGACCTTGCTGAAAGAGCAGGGCTGAGTATGGCGAGGAGCTCCAACCTGCACAAGAATGATGACGATCCACTGAACAACAGTGTGTTTGATCCTTCGATTCAAGGCCAGACAAGCAAGTTTGTATTTTTATATCGAAAATAGGTTCACGTAAACAGACTAATTTGACCGCGTTGGATAGCGCGAAACATACAGGAGAGAAATATGAAAAAAATAATTCTAACAATCGTCATGAGTTTCGGGCTCATCGGATTTGCCAACGCTGGAGAAGCACCACAGCCCTGTGGTCCAGCCGGAGACTTGTCTGCCGAGTTTTCGAAAAATGTGGGCGCTGATGCTCGTTGCTTCGAGCTTCGCATGTATACTGCTCCGGCTGCGGTGGATGGCAAGGGCGGCATCGATGATCTGCATCAGCGCTTCAGAGAAGAAGAAGTCGCAATCTTTGAAAAACACGGTGCCGAAGTTGTTGCCGTATGGCAGCGTCTTGACGATCCCAACACACTGGTGTGGATGCTGGCCTATCGCGATCGGGCACACAGGCAGCAGGTGTGGGCAGGCTTTGCCGCAGATCCAGCCTGGGAAGCCTTGCGACAGAAGTACGCCGTTCGCGTCTCCATCGAATCTTATATGATGAGCACGACAGATTATTCCAATCTGAAGTAACAAATCGGAATCGACAAACGGGTCCAGAGCAGGGAAGTATCTCTGCTCTGGATCCGTTTTCTTTTTGGTTCCTCCAAACTGGCACACTATCCAACGGCGTAGTTTGAAACTAGTGCCAATCCTTTCTGGTCCAAATACTTATTCACGCCAGGATTAAGCAGAGAATGACAATCACGGAACCTGAGCAGGCTGTTACTCCTCGAAGAAAGAAGAATCCTTGACCTCGATATTGAGCTGCCCGGCGAGACCCGCCGTGCGGTGGACTGCACTCGCCAGGTAGGCCGCATCCCGAACCATGGCAAGCATGGCTTTCCTGCTGGGGTACATGACGATAGCCACCATATCCCACAACTCTTCCACTTCTCCGAGCACCAGGCGGCTTACCTTACCACCGAAGATCCCCTTGCCTCCGACTTTCTGGATGTGAGCCTGCACTTCTTGACCGTAGATGCCATAAGCCTCCGCGCTGGTGGCATCGGTTTCACGACCATCCTCGTACTCGGCCTCGTCCTTGAATTTGAGCAGGTTCACCATGAAGATCGGCGTATCCAGATCGCCTTGCTGAAATCCCTGCATCTGATCATTGTCTGGATGTAGCTTGTTTTCTACTTTCATAATCTCTCTGTGTGGCTAATGAATAGGAATAGTTCGGTAGGCAGGGTAGTATAGGCCGTAGCACGATTCGAGCATAAGGTTTAACTACACGAGGATTGTCATGTCAGATGCGCAAGTGAAAGCAATGGCGGAAGACTATGAGGCGCCGGTATTCGATCGGGTTGCCTTCACCCATCCGCCGCAACTGAGCGAAGCCACGGTCGCGATCGTAAGTACCGCTTCGTTACACCATGAAGGACAGGAAGATTTTGCGCCGGCCGATGTCGGTTACCGGGTGTTGGATAACGGCAAACGGGATTATCAGACCGGTCACTGGAGCCCGAATTTCGACGCTATTGGCTTCGCCGCGGATTTCAATACGGTGATTCCGCTGGATCGCCTGGATGAACTCGAAGCCAGAGGCATGATTGGCAAGGTGTCTGATATTCACCTGTCCTACGCAGGCAACCAGTTCGACCTCAGCGCCATACGCATGGACAGTGGGCCGGCGGGCGCCAAATTCTTAAAGGAGTCCGGTGTCGACGTCGTAATCTTCACCCCCGTCTGACCCCTCTGCACGCGTACCGTGAGTACGCTAGCGCACATCTTCGAGGCTGCAGGCATAGCCACCGTTGCACTGGGTTCGGTGCGGAAACAAATCGAGAGCACGGCACCGCCCCGTGGATTGCTGTGCGATTTTCCCCTGGGACGCCCGTTAGGAAAACCCGATGATGCAGACTTTCAACATCGTGTTCTCAGCCATGTGTTTTCATTACTGGATGCACAAGAGCCGGTGCTGGAAGAGTTTGCGGAATCCGTCCCGGAGGGCGGCGAAGAGGGATTGGCTTGCCCGTTGCCGCCTCGCTCTAATGAGGAGCTGCATCCGGTTATCGATGAATTACGTGGATTGCGACCCGCCTATGACCGCGGCATCGCCAGGTATGGAAATCGCGCCGGTACAGGCCGGGTAATCAGTGTGGACGAACTGGAAGGCGCCATCGAAGCACTGATAAGGATAGCGGATGGCACGCCGTGGAAGCAGGCGGGTATCCCCGGCATCCCTTCCCGGGTTGCCCAGGACATTCGCGGCTATTATGAAGTTGCGGCTCTCGGACTGAAGGACCACATTCCCCCGGCGTGGGCCGGCACGAACTGGTTCTTCGGTGAGACCGAAGCCGGCAAAATGTTGCTGGCCGCCAGAGCGGCTATCGAGGCCGCGGGTGAGAAGCGACCGATCTGGTTCTATATGGCACCGGGCGATCGATAGTAGCCGACCTGCTGCCGAATAGTGATTGGGGTCAGTGTATTTATGCTGTGCTGCGTAGATACTCTAGCCCCTTTTCTTTTGGACCTGGATTATTGAATAAATTATGGCTGTTTATACCAAACTCACGAAAGTGCAAATTGGAGAATTGCTTACAAGCTATGATTTAGGCGCATTGCAAAGTTTTAGAGGCGCCGAGGATGGAATTGAGAATACTACCTATTTTCTGGTTCTCGAAAGCGGAGAACAGCTGGTGCTTACACTCTTTGAATCCTTCAGCCGCGTAGAACTACCGTTTTACATTGAGTTAACCAATGCCCTTAACGCCAGAGGCCTGCCAGTACCCTGCCCCGTGCAAGATACGGAAGGTTCAGCAATGCAGATGATTGCTGATAAGCCGGTTCTGTTATTCCCTTTCATTTCGGGAAAACATATTGAACGCCCGAATTGTGAAGAACTTAGAAAGGTCGCTCTGTTTTTGGCAAACATTCATCAGCAGAGTCTGACATTATCACTACGCAATTCCTGTCCTGGCGACATCGACTGGATGAGGCGATCCTGGAATTATGTTAAGTCCTCTCTATCTGACGACGAGAACCAGATAGTCGAAGATATGTTACTCCTACAGGATAAAGTTCAAGGATTGAATTTGCCCAGAGCGGTAATACATCGAGATTTATTCAGAGACAATATACTGTTCGATGCGGGTGAAGTATCTGCTGTGATAGATTTCTATTATGCAGGTACAGAAGCCCTGATATTGGATATCGCAATTGCGGTAAATGACTGGTGTCTCAATGACGAAGATCTCGTCGACAGCGATATGAGAGGGGAATTTTTGGAGGCTTATGAAAGCCGCCGCAAGTTCACGATATTAGAACAGGAGCACTGGCAGGCTGCTCAACAACTCGCTGCAACGAGCTTCTGGTTGTCGCGGCAGGAATCGTTGCTACGGGCTCAACAGGGTGCCCGGCAGCTGACCAAAGATCCTCAATTATTTAGAAAATTGTTGCTGCAGCATTTGGAGAAATAGCGAAGCAGGAAAAACAAAGCCAGCCTTTGATTTTTAAAGCTGTGTGGCGCGCTGTAGCAAGAGCTGGGAATCTGGTAAAGCGGGTCTCATCACCCTCGCGATTCATCTTGCCGTTAGCTTCTTTCCTTTCCGGGCTACTGCCGGGTACCGGCTACCGAGAAATTGCCGAGTGTGGAGAACAGGGTTCCCTGCAGGGTGTTTCCATCGACGGTCCCTCTGAAGTTCATGTTCAGCAATCCAAGGGAGGGATCGTCAGGATTGGGCAGCTCAGCCGACCAGGTAATTCTGCTGCCCGCCAGTACAACCTCATTCAAGTCTCTTTCGGTATCAGCGGACACCGTGATGTTTGCATCGGCGGTGATAGTCCAGACCGAGGACTGCAAACCTGAGTCTGTTGTTACTTCAATTTCCCAGGTGCCAACGCTGACCGGTTCGATTTCACAGCCAATCAATAGCGCAGAAATAGTCATTATCACAGTCATGCCCGGTAGGCGTGTCATCGTAATACTCCAATCATTACGCGCGCGGCAGTTATCGCACTAGCGTTCGATTTTGGCTGTAGGCCATAGAGCTGGGAATGGAATTAGTTATTTACCCAGATAACGGCACGGATGTAGGTAAAGATATCGTTAATTTGTTTGTCGTCAGCGACGTAGTGACCAATGGACCCATCGTTATTAATCCAGACCTCTACGTTCCTCTTTTCAGCCTCAGTCAGAAACAGCTCGCGCCTCTCACCACTTCGGAGGTTGAAACTGGCTACGGCATCAGGGTCTGCAGTATCCAATTCTCCTGAAGGGGCAGAAGCACTTTCACCTTCACAGGCTAGCAAGAAGATACTGAGGATGATTATCGAGAGCTTGTTCATCGGAAAACGTTTTGGTGATTCATTGTGGTTTTCGACAAAGTAATTGAAGAATAAACATCTTTTCACAGTAAGTCACTCACTCCTTTATTGCCACAGGACAATCAAATACAGCTTGACCATGGGTGTTGAATGAATCACCCCGGGTTTAC